>NZ_JBZVGZ010000025.1:0-47377 GCF_058630335.1 Halorubrum sp. SD41 | reverse complement strand
CGTGCGCCTCCGAGCGGGCCTGTGGCCCGCGAGGAGCGCACGCCAGTGTGGAAGGCTGCCTCTTCTGACTCGCTTAAAAATGGTACTCTCGCGAAAACAGCGGCTATTCTCCGACCACGCCGCCGATGGCGCCCGCGAGCGCCGAGTCGACCGCGAACAGGAACGTGAGGAACAAGCCGACCACGAACACGCCGGCGCCGCCGAGCAGGCTCCCGATCGGGCCGCCCACGAGGCCGACGAGGCCCCCGAACGCGGCGAGCGCGAGGGTGACGACGATCCCGCTCACCGACCCCGCGAGTAGCCCGTGCCAGAAGCCGGAGAGCAGGCCGCCGCCGGCGAGGTAGCCCGCGACGAACCCGCCGACGAGCCCGGCGGCCGCGTGCCCGACGACCGGGACCGCCGTCGCCAACACCCCGGCGATCAGCATCACGACGAATCCGTAACCGACGGCGCGCCAGTCAGTCATGCCCGCGAGTAGCCCACGGACGGATAAATACTCGCGGATGGTTTACTATCTCAGAATCCTATTTTAATAATCTCTTATAAAATAGCCCGTGAGAATGGCAGTTGGATTAATAATGATGCGGCGGATACGGTCGGACAATGAGCGACTCACGCGAATCGAACGGTCCCGACGACGGGGCGACGGATCCGCCCGGCGGCGAGACGACCGACGACCTCGGCGGCGCGCAGCTCCGGCTCGCCGTGCCGGACATGGACTGCTCGTCGTGCGCGGGGAAGGTCGAGGGCGCGCTCGACCGCGAGGGGGTTCTCTCGGTCGACACCCGCCCGACGACGGGCGTCGTCGTCCTCACGTACGACCCCGACGTGACGGACGTCGAGGCGCTGACGGCCGCGGTCGAGGGCGCCGGCTACGCGGTCGCGGACGCCGAGTCCGACGGCGTCGCCGACGACCTGTTCACGAGCCCCCGCGCGGTCGCGACCGCGGTCGGCGGCGCCTTCCTCGCGGTCGGGCTCGCCTTGGAGTGGCTGCTCCCGGGGCTCGACCCGACGTTCGCCACTATCAGCGGCGTCGGCTTCCTCGGGCCGTGGGCCGTCACCGGCGCGTCGATCGCGTTCCTGCTCGCGATCGCCGCCGCCGGCCCGCCGATCCTGTGGAACGGACTCTACTCGCTGCGCGGCCTGAGCCTCGACATCGACCTGCTGATGAGCGTCGGCGTCGTCGCCGCGCTGCTCGTCGACCTCCCGTTCGAGGCGGCGACGCTGGCGGTGCTGTTCTCGGTCGCCGAGCTGCTCGAACGCTACTCCATCGACCGGGCGCGCACCTCCCTCCGCGAGCTGATGGAGCTGTCGCCCGACGAGGCTGTCGTGATCCGCGACGGCGACGAGGAGACGGTGCCCGCCGAGAGCGTCGCGACGGGCGAGCGACTCGCGGTGCGCCCCGGCGAGCGCGTCCCCCTCGACGGGGTCGTGAGGAAGGGCTCCGGCACGGTCGACGAGTCGCCGATCACCGGCGAGTCCGTCCCCGCGGAGAAGGAGCCCGGCGACGAGGTGTACGCCGGCTCGATCAACGAGGCGGGCTACCTCGAAGTGGAGGCCACCGCGCCCGCCGAGGAGTCGACCATCGCGAGGGTCGTCGAGCTGGTCGAGGCCGCGAACGGCGAGGAGACGCGCGCCGAGCGGTTCGTCGACCGCTTCGCGGGCGTCTACACCCCGATCGTCGTGGTCGGGGCGGTCGCCACCGCGGCGCTCGGCCCGCTCCTCGTCGGCGGCGGCGCGGAGACGTGGTTCGTCCGCGGGCTCACCCTGCTCGTCGTCGCGTGTCCCTGCGCGTTCGTCATCTCGACGCCCGTCAGCGTCGTCTCCGGCGTGACCGCGGCCGCGCGCAACGGCGTCCTCATCAAGGGCGGCGAGCACCTGGAGGCCGCCGGCGACGTCGACGCCGTCGCGCTCGACAAGACCGGGACGCTCACGCGCGGCGAGCTGTCGGTGACGGACGTCGTCCCCCTCGGCGACCGCGACGTCGACGACGTACTCGCGTGCGCGACCGCCATCGAGCGGCGGAGCGAACATCCCGTCGCGGCGGCGATCGTCGCGCGTGGCGAGGAGACCGGTGCCGATCCCGGCGACGGGGGCGTGACCGACGGCGAGGGCGCGACGGACGACGACGTGACCGACGACGTCGAGGTCACCGGCTTCGAGGCGCTGACCGGCGAGGGCGTGCGCGCCGAACTCGACGGCGAGACGCACTACGCCGGCAAGCCCTCGCTGTTCGAGGACCTCGGCTTCGACCTGAGCCACGCCCACGTCCGCTCGGACGGCGGGATCGTCCGAGAGCGCGACGCGGACGGCGACGGCACCGACGATACGGGCGCGAGCGTCACCGAGCCCGAGCCCTGCGACCACGGTCGGTACCTCGACCTGGCGAGCGAGACGATCCCGCGGCTCCAGGCCGAGGGGAAGACGGTCGTCCTCGTGGGGACCGAGACGGAGCTGGAGGGCGTCGTCGCGGTCGCGGACACCGTCCGTCCGGAGGCGGCGTGGGTCGTGGACCGGCTCCACGAGCTCGGGATCGACCGCGTCGCGATGCTCACCGGCGACAACGAGCGGACCGCTCGGGCGATCGGCGAGCGCGTCGGCGTCGACGAGGTGCGCGCGGCGCTGCTCCCCGAGGAGAAGGTCGACGCGGTGCGCGAGCTGGGCGCCGAGACCGAGGGCGGCGTCGCGATGGTCGGCGACGGGATCAACGACGCGCCGGCGCTCGCGGCCGCGGACGTCGGGATCGCGATGGGCGCCGCCGGCACCGACACCGCCATCGAGACCGCCGACGTGGCGCTGATGGCCGACGACCTGACGCGGCTCCCGTACGTGGTCGACCTCTCCTCGCGCGCGAGCTCGACCATCCGGACGAACATCGGCGCCTCGCTCGGCGTGAAGGCGCTGCTCGCCGCGGGCGCCCCGCTCGGCTACGTGAGCGTCGCGATGGCCGTGGTCGTCGGCGACATGGGGATGAGCCTCGGCGTCACCGGCAACGCGCTTCGGCTCGGCAACGTCGAGCCCGCCGAGCCGCCGACCGCGGACGCAGCGGCCGCAGAGTCGAACGCGGAGGCCGCCGAATCGAACGCGGAGGCGGCGTAGGGTCGGGCGACGACCCGGCTCGCAACGGGCGATCGGCGCCGACGGGGCCGCGTTGACCGGAGACGATACGACTTTTACTCGGGAGCCAGTTCTCTTTGCTATGATTGGCCGCGAGACACGAGTCGGGTTCGTCTGTGACGGCGCGCCGTCGGACGAACAGCGGGCGGCGCTATCGTGGCTGGAGACACGGTCGGTCGAGGCCGTGCGGGTCTCTCCCGCCGAGGTCGGCGACGTCACGGACGAGTGCGACGTGCTGTGGTGGCACCGCGACGCGCCGATCGAAGGCGGCGTCCTCTCGGAGGGTACCGGGGACGCCTTCGACGCCTTTCTCGCAGACGGCGGCGGGCTGTTGCTCACGCTCCGAGCGATAGCCGTCGTCGACGACATCGGGGTCGATCCGGTGGCGCCGGACGTGGTCGGGACCGAGAGCGTCGCCGAACCGACCGGCGTGTTCTGGCGGACGCTCTACGACGACCACCCGGCGGTAACGGCGTTCGATTCGATTCGTATCCCGACCTGCGATCGAGGGGCGGTTCCGACGGCCCACTACGAGAGCGTAGTGCCTTCGCACGGCGAAGTGCTCGCGTCGACCGTCCGCGGCGACCGGGACGTCCCGAACGAGATGACCGTGGTCTCGTGGGACCGCGGCGGCGGCGTCATCGGCGTCGGTGCGCCGGTGGCGTTCGACGAACCCGCGGCCGAGCCGATCGCCGACGCGCGCTCGGAGCTAATCTCCGGCTGTCTGTCGGCGGTCGACGGCGGCGACCAGCCCGGTCGTCCGAAGACGGCCGACGAGTTGACGGCGATGCGAGCGGCGTTCGCCGACGACCCGACGCGGCCGCGCTATCACTTCACCCCGCCGGCGAACTGGCTGAACGACCCGAACGGCCTGATCCGGTGGGACGGGCGGTACCACCTGTTTTACCAGTACAACCCCGCGGGGCCGTTTCACAACGCGATCCACTGGGGCCACGCCGTCAGCGACGACCTCCTCCACTGGACCGACGAGCCGATCGCGCTCTCGCCGTCCCCGGACGGTCCCGACCGCGACGGCTGCTGGTCGGGATGTGCGGTCGACGACGAGGGAACGCCGACGATCCTCTACACGGGCGGCGACGGCCGCTGGCAGCTCCCGTGTCTCGCCACGAGCGGGGATCCGGCCCTCCGCGAGTGGGACAAGGACGCGGGAAATCCCGTGATCGAGGAGCCGCCGTCCGATCTCGACCTCCTGTCCACGGAGGACTGGGAGATAGAGTTCCGCGATCACGCGATCTGGCGGGACGGCGACACGTGGTATCAGCTCATCGGAAGCGGTATCTCCGACCGAGGCGGGACGGCCCTCCTGTACGCGTCTTCGGACCTCCGCGAGTGGGAGTACGAGGGGCCGCTGCTGACGGGAGACGACGGACACGGCGCCGTCTGGGAGTGCCCGGAGCTGTTGGAGCTCGGCGAGCGGTCGCTCCTCCACGTCTCCAACTACGAGGACGTGGTGTACTTCATCGGGGACCTCAACGACGGCGAGTTCGACGCCGCTCACCGAGGCGTGCTGGACGCCGGCGACTTCTACGCGCCGCAGTCGCTCCGGGACGGTGACCGCTACCTGACGTGGGGGTGGCTTCCGGAGACGCGGGAGACGAGCGCCCAGTGGGACGCAGGGTGGTCCGGGGCGCTGTCGCTCCCGCGGGTGCTGTCGCTCGGCGACGACGGACACCTCCGGCAGCGACCCGCCGCCGAGGTGGATCAGCTCCGACGGGACCGACTGTCAACCGCGGTCCCGGACGTCCTCGACGAGCGCCGCCACGCGCTCGCCGCGAGCGGCCGGACGCTGGAGATCGACCTGGAGGTGTCGCTGGCGGACGCCTCGGCGTTCGAGCTGTCGGTGTTCGAATCGGCCGACCGAGACGAGCGGACGGCGATCCGCTACACGCGCGAGGGCGAACTGACCGTCGACCGGTCGGAGTCGAGCCGCGAAGGAGTCGGGGGGCTCGACGTCCAACGGATGCCCGTACCGCCGTACGACGGACCCCTGTCGCTCCGGGCGTTCCTCGACGGATCGGTGATCGAACTGTTCGCCAACGACCGACACTGCCTGACCAGCCGGGTGTATCCCGCCGAGGAGAGCACCGGACTGTCGGTGACGGCCGAAGACGGGCGAGCGACGGTCGCCGAGTTCGACGTCTGGGAACTCGAATCCGCGATCACGCCCGTGACGGGATCGCCCTCCGCGGCGCCCGACGCGGAGCCTCAGTAGTTGCTCCCCGGGTACCCGACGGTCCGGTGGCGGTCCATTCGGGCGTCCAACAGGTCGACGTAGCCGTCGTCCGAGCCGACCTCCTCGGGCGGCTGATACTCGTCGGTGTCCGGGAGGCCCTCTTCCGACGTGGGGATGTGCCAGTGCGCGAGCGTGCCGTGGATTCGCGTCCGATCGTCGGTGACGTCGAGCCGAAGCGTCGGACTCAGCGTCCCGCCGAACCGGCGCCGCTGCTCGGCCTCCGAGAGGTCCGCGATGCCGTCGAGCGAGTCGCCGTCGAACTCGCGGTAGTTGTAGAAGCTCTGAACGAGTATCTCGTCCCGGTACGGAAACGCCATCCAGGAGTACGCTTGGAAGGGGACGCTCGCCGGGTTGGTCACGACCAACCCGGATCCGTTCAGCGGCTCGTACTCCCCTCGGAGCGAGTCCGCGGCGAACCCGTAGAGGCCGTCGAAACCGTGGAGGCCGGGCGAAAAGGTGTGCATGTGGCTCGAAAAGAAGAGGTAGTATCGGCCGTCTCGGGGGACGACGTGGGGGCGTTCGAGCTCCTGGTTGACGCAGACGCCGTCCAGGAGCGGCGGTTCGAGCTCCCAGTCGAGCGGGTCGCCGCTCGGGGACGTGGCGACGCCGACGCAGCCGTTGAACTCCGTTTGGGCCTCGTCGCCGTCGCACCGGTCGCTGTCGACGGGGACCGGCGTGTTCGCCTCGAACAGGAGGTTCGTCTCGCCCGTCTCGGGATCCTCGAAGAACCAGGGGTCGCGGAACGTGTAGATCATCCCCCGAGACTGGCCCTCGTTCTCGTACCACTCCCCGTCCGGTTCGAGGATGGTCTCGTGGCTCCAGGGCCCCTCGCTCCACACCCCCTCCTCGTCGGCCTCGAACCGGCCGCCGTGGCCGACCGCGATGCGCTGCGTGTAGTTCAGGTCGTCTGCCGACTCGTCGCCTGCGGCGGTGTAGTACAGGTACAGCTCGCCGTCGTCGTACAGCGCGGAGCCGGCCCACTGGCGCTGGCCGAGCGCGTCGGCCTCGAACACGGGCTCGCCGCCGTGCCACTCGGTGCCGTTCCGGGAGTAGAAAAACCGGATCTCCGCGACGTCGTGGCGCTTTCCGGGGAGTAGTTCCTCGGAGGCGGTCAGTGAGAAGAGCACCCGCCAGCCGTCGATTTCGGCGATCTCTCCGTGTCGATCGCGGAGCAACCACGTGTCCCAGATGTGGAGGTCGTCGGCGGGGTCCTCAGGCGGCGGCTCGATGACCGGTGCGACGGTGTCGGGCGTGCGTTCGATCCGGCCGGCCTGCGATCTCGTCCACCGCGGCGGGAGCCAGCCCTCAGTGCTCCGTCGGCTGTCGGGGGTTCTCTCGCTCATGTTCAGTTACACTCCCGTCGGTAGTAAATTCACTTATTGTTCCCGGTCCGAACCGTGCGGGCCGCGCGTCGCTCCCATCTCGCCGCGTGCGGCCGCGACGCAGCCCCGGAGTCACTCGAACGTGTAGAGCCGGGCCTCGCAGTCCGGACAGACGAGCGTCTCGGACGGCTCGTCGCCGGCGCCGGTGTGGCCGCCGCAACACGACATGTCCGTGCCCCGTTCCAAGGCGGCCCCGCAGTCCGGACACTCGTCGAGGAACAGCCGGTTCGTCTGCGCCGCCGCCAGCCGAGCCTCGTCGTCGTCGAGGTGCGGTTCGGTCGCCCGGTAGCCGGCGATCTCGGCGATCGCCACCGGGCGGCTGAGCCAGGTCTCGTCCGTCACGCCCCCGCCCTCGGGACCGAGCGCGACCCACTCGTCGTCTATCGCCCGCGCCTCGGTCGCCGGAGAGATCGCGAGCGCGGCGCGAGCCAGCTCTTCCGTGGTATCCTCGCGGAGTCGGTCCATCTCCGCGTGCCACCGCTCGTCGAACGCCGCGGTGGGAGCGACGGTGTCGTCGCCGGCTTCGAGGACGCCGCTCTCGACGAGCCGGTCGAGCAACTCCGCCGGATCGGCGGGGCCGCTTTCGGCCCCCAGCGATCCGCCGCCGTTCGGGGGGTCGTCGGCACCCTCCGGCGGCTCGTCGAAGAGGGCCGCCCCGCCCGGGACGGCGGCGACCAACGGCGGGGCGAACCGGGGGGTCCCCGGAATCAAGTACCCTCGAAGCCAGACCAGCGCCAAGCCGCCAACCGCGGCGGCGGCGCCGACCGTCGGGGTGACGGCGGCTCCCAGCGCCGCGCCGGCGGCACCGACGAGGCCGACGTTGACGACCGTACACGGCCAACAGCGGTTTTCGCCGGTGTGGTCCGACCGCCGGAACTCGGAGACGAACGACGAACCCATCCCGACGGGGTACTCGCTACCGGGGCATCAACGTTCCGCCGCCGGTCCTCCACCGACGGTCGGAGCCACCGGTCGGCCGCGTGAGGGCTCCAGACGGGGATGTCGCTCGCCGGCGTAACGTTTGTCGCTCGGCCGACTCAGACCGACTACGCCGACATCCGCCGGGTCCGCCGCGGGAACGGCGACACGCCCGTCGAGGGGGCGTGCCGCGGGCCGAGACGCCCGAGCGTCGGCACCGCCCTCTGCGATCTGATTTTCACAACACCCGTTGTAATCCACAGTAACTATATTAATGATTATTCCTTATGGCCATGTGATGTCAGACGATACCACACCGAAGGGCGTCTCGCGGCGACAGTACCTCGCGGCGACGGGCGCGGTGGGAGCGGCCGGCCTCGCGGGCTGTTCGGGCGGCGGAGACGGTGGGGACGGAACCACGACTGGCTCGTCGGGTGACGGCGAGATCGGCGGCACAGTCACGGTCTTCTCGGGGCCCCAGTTCGTGGACGCCGGCTTCCCGGAAGTCCTCCACGAGGCGGGAGTGCCGGACTCGATCACGATCGAGATGACCCGGCCGCCACAGGACACGGGCAGCAAGCAACAGCAGCTCCGGACCGCGATCAACGCGGAGGAGTCCGACCCCGACCTGGTGTTGACGGACAACGGGTGGACGCTCCCGTTCATCGTCCGCGGCGACCTGGTCAACCTCGAAGAGGAGATGGACGACGAGTTCATCTCCCGGGTCAGAGAGGAGGGCGTCCAGTCGATGATCAACACGGGGACCCATCCCGAGACGGGCGACCTGTACTCGGTTCCGGTGTTCCCCGACTTCCCGACCATCACGTACCGGAAGGACCTGCTTCGGGACGCGGGCTACGGCGACTCGGACTTCGACACGTGGCGCGGAGACCCGCCGACGTGGGGGGAGTTCTCCCAGATCGTCTCGGAGGCCATGGACGGTGCCGACGTCGAGTACGGCCACCTCTGGCAGGGGAACAACTACGCCGGGCTGGCGTGCTGTACGTTCAACGAGTACCTCACGAGCATGGGCGGTGCCTTCTTCGGCGGGCAGGACAACCTCTTCGGGCCGATCGGCGACCGTCCGGTCACCCTCGACACGGAGGAGTCCGTCGACGGGATCGAGGCCGCGGTCGACACCATCCACGGCACGGGCAGCGCCCCGATGGACATCCAGAGCATCTCGCCGCAGGAGGTGGCCGGCTGGTCCGAGCCGGACACGAAGAGCCTCTTCGAGGACGGCAGCGCGGTCACCCAGCGCAACTGGACCTACTCCATCGGCGGCGCCCTGACCGACTTCGAGGGGACGGACATGGAGCTCGGCGTGATGCCGCTCCCGCAGGGACCGAACGGGTCCTGGCACGCGCAGGGCGGCTGGATCATGTCGATGAACCCCTACACCGACAACATGGCGTCGGCGAAGGAAGTGATCAAGGCGTGGTGGGAGGACTCCGTCCTCGAGTACCAGTTCGACACGGCGAACTTCATGCCGCCGAAGCCGGAGCTGTACAGCTACGTCGAGCAGAGCGACACGTACGGCCCGTACTTCGAGGCGCTCCAGTACTCGGCGGAGAACCTGATCCCGCGCCCGACGACGTCGGTGTGGCCGAGTCAGCGTAGCATCATCGCAACCGAGGTCAACGCGGCGCTCCGTCAGGAGAAGAGCCCGCAAGAGGCGGCGACGGCGATGCAAGAGCAGATCTCAGCCATTGAGGAGCAGGCCGGATAACTGGACAGGGATCGCCCCCGGTTCGAGGGGACTCAGAGACCGAGCACACATAGAACGTAGACAATAATGATAACTATTCGCACGAGAAACACGCGGGCGATGCTCGTACCACAACAGCGGGCAACGGCACAGGGAGGTGTTAGTCGGGATGGCAGTTGAACAGGGGAGACCGGAGGTGTCGGGCGGATCCGGCGGGGTCCTGACGCGACTCGGGACGTGGACGGAGAACCTGAGCGAGCAGGCGTACGCGTACCTGCTCTTGACCCCGGCCTTCGTGGTCCTGCTGTTGTTCGCGTTCTGGCCGCTGGCGTCGGCGGTCAGGATGTCGTTCTTCGCCGACGTGATCACCGGCGGGAGGTTGGGGGAGTTCGTCGGGGTTCAGAACTACGTCGCGCTGCTCACGAACACCAACGCGCTGGCGCCGGCGGCGTTCGTCGACCCCTCGTTCGAGACGCCGATCCTGGAACAGGCGCTGTTCATGACGATCCTGTTCGCCGTGTTGAGCGTCACGGGCGAGACGCTGCTCGGGTTCCTCTACGCCATGCTGATGAAGGCCGAGTACAAGGGGCGGCGGCTCGTTCGGCTGCTCATCATCCTGCCGTGGGCGATCCCGATCGTCATTCAGGGGATGATCTTCTTCCTGCTGTTCCGCCCCGGCTACGGGCTTTTGACAGAGCCGCTCCAGCAGCTCGGGATCTTCTCCAGTCTCCCCCTCAACACGACCTTCGACAGCTTCGTCATCGTGACGGTGGCGGACATCTGGAAGACGTCGGCGTTCATGGCCCTGCTAATCTTGGCGGGGTTAGAGAGCGTCAACCAGGACCTCTACGAGGTGGCCGACGTGATGGGCGCCTCCCGGTGGCAGCGGTTCCGTTACATCACGTTCCCGCTGGTGTTCCCGGTGTTGATGGTCGCCATGCTGTTCCGGACGATGGGCGCGCTCCGGGTGTACGGCATCATCGAGTCGACCACCGTCGGCTGTTCGACCGTCCCGTCGATGACCTGCCTCGTCACGCAGATGATGTTCGGGTCGTCGACGCTGTACGGTTCCGCGGCCGCCGTGAGCGTCCTGATCGCCATCGTGGTGGGCCTGTTCATCATGGTGTACCTCCTGTTCATCAAACAGAGCAACCAGAGCCTGGGGTTAGCCTGACATGAGCATCGACGCACGTGACCACGAGGACGCGGAAGTGTTCGACGAATCGGGCGACGACGCCGACGACGAGGAGAACAAGTCCCGCGTCGCGCGGTGGGCAGACGACTGGATCAAGCACCCGGAGAAGGCGTACGCCGTAATGTTAGTGTTCCTCGGCGGGGTGCTGTTGACCACGTCGCTGTTCCCGCTGTACTGGCTGTTCAACGTCGCGATGGCGCCGCCCGGACAGACCGACATCCCGCTGTTCCCGACGACGATCGACCTCACGGCGTTCGTGCAGGTGTTCCAGCAGATCCCGTTCGCGCGGTTCATGTTCAACAGCCTCTTTTACGCGTTCACGGTGACGCTGTTCGTGCTCCTCGTCGGGAGCCTCGCCGGGTACGCGTTCGGCCGCCTGGAGTTCCGGGGGAAGACGCCGCTTTTGTTCTCGCTGCTTGTGCTCAGCTTCTTCCCGCCGGCGACGCTTTTCATCCCGCTGTTTCGGGCGTTCAACCAGCAGGTCCCGATGCTGGGGCTGTTCACCCTCCCGGTGGAGCTGTACGGGACGCCGGGCGCGGTCGTCACGCCGCTCAGCGCGTTCACGATGCCGCTGGCGATCTTCATCCTGACCACGTTCTACGGGCAGATTCCGGACGGGCTCGAAGAGGCCGCCAGAGTCGAGGGGACGACGCGGATCGGTGCGCTGTTCCGGGTGATCATGCCGCTGTCGGCGCCGGGCGTCGCGACCGCCGGGATTCTCACCTTCATCACCGTGTACACCGAGTTCTTCTTCTCGTACCTGATGACCGGCAACAGCGCCGCGGAGTGGGCGCCGGTGGTCGACGGCGTCCTCGCGTTCCAGACGCAGTACACCGTCCGGTACGACCTCCAGGCGGCGGCGAGCCTGATCGCGATCGTCCCGGTCGCGATCCTCGTCGTCGTCGCACAGGACAAGATCATCAGCGGCCTCACGCAGGGAGCCCTCAAGGAGTGATACCATATGGCACGAGTTAAACTCACAGACGTCACGAAACAGTACGACGACGTAACGGCGGTCGACAACATGAACCTCGACCTGAAGGACGGCGAGTTCATCTGTCTCGTCGGTCCGTCGGGCTGCGGGAAGTCCACGACGCTCGAAACGGTCGCGGGCCTCACCAAGCCGACGTCGGGCGAGATCCTGATCGGCGACCGCGAGGTGACGAACCTCCCGCCGAAGGATCGCGGCATCGCGATGGTGTTCCAGAACATCGCGCTGTTCCCGCACATGGACGTGTACGACAACATCTCCTTCGGGCTCCGGCTGCGGGACTTCCCCAAAGAGGAGATGGACGAGCGGGTCGACGAGGCCGCTCGGGTCGTTCGGCTCCAGGGGATGTTAGACCGGATGCCGAGCGAGATGTCCGGCGGGCAGCGCCAGCGCGTCGCGATCGCGCGGGCCATCGTCCGCGACCCGGACGTGTTCCTGATGGACGAGCCGCTGGCGAACTTGGACGCCAAGCTGCGCGTCAACATGCGGACCGAGCTCCAGCGGCTCCACAAGCAGCTGGACACGACGATCATCTACGTCACGCACAACCAGGCGGAGGCGATGACGATGTCCGACCGGATCGCGGTGCTCAACAAGGGGGAGCTCCAGCAGATCGCCGCGCCGCTGACCTGCTACAACCAGCCCGCGAACCGGTTCGTCGCCGGCTTCATCGGCTCGCCCTCGATGAACTTCTTCGACGCGACCGCCGGCGACGGCTCGCTCGAAGCGAACGGCTACTCCGTCTCCTTCGACACCGCGGCGGTCGACGGCTTGGGGGCCGACGACCCGGTGGAGGTCGGGATCCGCCCGGAGGACATCTACCTCGAGGGCAACAGCGCCGAGGCCGAGGACCCGACTCGGACGTTCTCGGTCGAGACCGACGTGCTCGAACCGATGGGCGACGAGATATTCGTCTACCTGAAGCCGATCCTCGAATCGTTCGACGAGGAGGACGCCGACTTCGAGGAGCGCCAGGGGCTGCTGATGAGCGTGGACCCCGCGACCGACATCGGCGAGGAGGAGAGCGTCGACATCGTCTTCGACCGGGCCCGGATCCACCTGTTCGACGACCAGACCGGCGACGCGATCTCGCACGGCGTCGTCTCCGGTGCGGACATCGAAGCCGGCGACGACGGGGTCCAGGCCGACTGAGCCGATCGCCCGTCACCACCAATTTTCAGAGCCGGTACACGGCGGCCTCGTACGGCCGGAACGTACTTCCGATCGGGTCGGTCGGCGACTCGTCGTAGTTCCCCCCGAGGGTCTCGATGTCGGCCGGTTCGATCGCCTCCCGTTCGATCGCTTCCGGTTCGAAGGTCGCGGCGGCGTCGGACCAGTTGAGCACGACCAACAGGCGCTCGTCGCCGAGCGTCCGCGTGTACGCGTAGATGCTGGGGTGGTCCGGCAGGAGGAGGTCGTACTCGCCGTACACGAGGGCGTCCGCCTCGTGTCTGAGCTCGATCAGTCGGCGGTAGTAGTGCCAGACGGAGTCCTCGCGGCTCCGCTCTTTCTCGACGTTGATCTCGCCGTAGTTGTCGTTCACCGGGAACCACGGGTCGCCGTCCGTGAAGCCGGCGTGCGCCTCGTCGGACCACTGCATCGGCGTCCGGGCGTGGTCCCGGCTCCAGTAGTTCACGAGGTGCGCGACGTCCGCGAAGGAGTCGACGCCGTCGCGGCGGGTGAGCGCCTCGACCGCCCCGATCGTCTCGACGTCGTCGATCTCGTCGAGGCCCTCGAACTCGGCGTTCGTCATCCCGATCTCGTCGCCTTGATACACGTACGGCGTGCCGCTCAGCGTCAGCAGGAACGTCGCCAGGAGCGTCGCGCTCTCCCGCCGGTACTCGCCGTCGTCGCCGAACCGGGAGACGATCCGCGGCTGGTCGTGGTTCCCGAGGAAGACGGCGTTCCATCCGCGACCCCGCAGCCCCTCCTGCCAGCGGTCCATCACGCGCTTGAACGTCGGCAGGTCGAACTCCCGCGGGCCGCTCGGGTCCCAGATTCCGTCCGGGCCGGCGTCGACCTCCATGTGCGCCGACTGGAAGAGCATCCCCAGTCCGATCCCGTCGTCGCCGAGGTAGCTCGCCGCGGTGTCGACGTCCGTGTGCGACATCTCGGCGACGGTCATCGCGTCGCGGCCGGACGTCGTCTCGACGATCTCGCTGAGATACTCCTCCAGACGCGGCCCGTTGAAGAACTGTTCCTCCCCGACGACGTCGGCCTCGGGGTCGCCGTCGGGATACCCCGCCGGCTTCGAGAGGAGGTTCAGGGCGTCCATCCGGAAGCCGTCGACGTCCTTGTCCAGCCACCACCGGATCAGCTCCGTGACGGACTCGCGGACCCGAGGGTTCCGCCAGTTCAGGTCCGGCTGGTTCTCGTGGAAGAGGTGAAGGTACCACGCGCCGCGCTCGTCGTCGTAGCTCCACGCCGAGCCGCCGAAGAACGACTCCCAGTTGTTCGGCGGCTCGGCGGGCGGCCCCTCGCGCCAGTGGTAGTAGTCCTCGTACCCCGCTTCCTCGCGTCGCGACCGCCGGAACCACTCGTGTTCCGCGGAAGTGTGGTTGACGACGAGGTCCATCACGAGGCGGATGTCGCGGTCGTGAAGCGCGTCTCGAAGCGCTTCCCAGTCGGCCATCGTGCCGAACTCGGGGTCGATCGCGCGGTAGTCCCGAATGTCGTAGCCGTTGTCCTCCTGCGGCGAGTCGTACACCGGACAGAGCCAGACGACGTCGATTCCCAGCTCGTCGAGGTAGTCGGCCTTCTGCGTGATCCCACGGAGGTCGCCGATCCCGTCGCCGTCGGAATCGTTGAAGCTCCGCGGGTAGATCTGGTAGACGACGCTCTCCTTCCACCAGGACCGATCCGGGTCCGCGGCGTCCCCTCCGGAGGTCATTGGCGGGGAGACGCGTCGCGATGACTCGGTGTGGATCGCTCCTCGCGCGAAACCGGCGTGTGGTCGACGGTGCGACGTCGGGGGGAAATCATACAACTCATATCTGAGTATATTTGTAAAAACGTACTGGTCCCGGGGGAGCACCCCCGGACCGTCCCGATCGCGACCGTGCCCGAATTTTTATTGTTTTCATACTCCTGATTCCGAGTATGGTGGCGCATGACGCGTGAAGTCCTTGTCGCCGGCGAGACCCTGATCGATTTCATTCCTGACCGCCCCGGACCGCTCGCGGACGTGGAGTCGTTCTCCAAGCGAGCGGGCGGCGCGCCGGCCAACGTGGCGGTCGGGCTGGCGCGGCTCGACCGGACGCCGTGGTTCTGTACCGCGCTCGCCGACGACCCGTTCGGTTCGCATCTCGCGCAGGTGCTCGACCGCGAGGGCGTTCCGGACGACTTCGTTACGGAGGTTCCGGACAGCGGGACGGCGCTGGCGTTCGTCTCGCACGGCGAGGACGCCGACCGCGAGTTCACCTTCTACCGCTCGGAGACGGCGGACAGGCGCCTCGACACGAGCGTCGTCGGCGACGATGTCCTCGAATCGGTCGAGGTCGTCGTCGTGGGGGGCGTCACGCTGACCGTCGAGCCGGCGCGATCGGCGACGTTCGACCTCGTCGAGCGGGCCCGCGACCGAGACTGCCGCGTCTTCTTCGACCCGAACGTCCGCCCCGAGCTGTGGGAGACGGATCCGGGGCCCACGGTCGAGCGGATGCTCTCCGAGACGGACGTCCTCAAAGTCACCCGCGAGGACCTCGAGGGAGCCGGGCTCCCGACGACGACCGCGGAGGTTCTCGCCGCCGGACCGGACGCGGTTTTCCTGACCGAGGGCAGCGCCGGCGCGCGGCTGGTCACCGACGAGGGCTCGCGGTGGGGCGCCGGCGAGTGGCACCACCCCGGATACGAGATCGAGGACGTCGTCGACACGACCGGCGCCGGTGACGCATTCTCCGCCGGGGCGATCGCGGGGCTCGTCGACGGCGACGACCCGGACGGTATCCTCGGGTTCGCCAACGCCGTCGCCGCCGCGTCGACGAAGCGCCGCGGTGCGATGGCCGCGCTTCCCGACCGGGAGGCCGTCGCGGAGCTGCGCGACGGGGAGTGATCCGACCCGGGCGGTGTCCCGGCTCGCTTCCGTCCGCGGTCACTTGGCCGGTTCCGTCCCCGCCCGCAGCGACGGGTACTCGTCGACGTCCGCGACGTCGGTGATGACGATCCGCGTCGCCTCGACGTCCTCGACCACGGCGTTCCAGCCGCCGACGCTGACCCGGTCGGTGCCGGTGTCGACGACCATCAGTACCTGTCCGGCGACCTGCGTGTCCGACTCCCTGTCGCCCACGTGCGACTGGACCTCTTCGACTGTCCCCGCGATCGTCCGCGGTTCGCCGGTGGAGACGTCGGTCCCCTCGACGCGGACGGTCACGGTCGCCTCCGACTCGAAGAGGGGCCGCGCTTCGCGCACCAACTGACGGATGTCGACGTACTCGATGGGGAGCGTTTCCTGCCCCTCCGAGTATATCGGCGTCCCGTGTTCCCAGAGACACGTCATGAAGAACCAGTGGAAGACGAAGGTGTACTCCTCGTCGTTGACGAGGACCCCGGTCTGGTTGACCGCGTCCGGATGGTGTGAGAAGCAGGCGCTCTGGCGGTCGACGGACGCGACGAACGGCGCCGGGAGGCCGCGGTATCGCGCCTCTCGACAGATCCCGGCTATCGAGTCGACCGTCGGCCGGTCTTGGGTCGAATCCGTGTTGACGAGAATGTACACGGCGACGCCGCGCTCGTGAGCCCGCTCGAGGGGGTCGCGAAGCTTCTCGAGTTGCTCGGCCGTCACGGAGACGTACACGCGGGTTTCCGCCTGTTCGATGAACAGCCGCGCGCGGTCGAGAACCGTCTGGAACTGCTTCACGATGCTGGCGGTGGACTTTTCGAGCGGCGGCTGTTCCCACCGATCCTCTATTTCGGCGGTCGCCGATTCCAACTGATCGATCCTGCTTTCGAGGTCCTCGAGTACCTTCGCGGGGCTGTGTGCCCGCACTTTGATCGTCCCCTGCTCGTATTTCTCGACGTATCCGCGCTCGGCCAAGGCGTCGATCACGTCGTACACGCGCGGCGTCGGGATGTCGCTCTCGTTGGCGATCTCGGTCGCCGTCGCGGTCCGTAGATCGAGGAGCGCGACGTACACTGCCGCTTGGTACGGTGACAGGCCGGCGTTTTCGAGCGTCTCCGTCAGGGAGTCCGCATCCATACCTCCCTCTACGCGGGTAGCCAATAAGTATCATCGTCCCCGAAGCGACCGGAAGGGTGGGTGGCGCGCACCGCGAGCGACCGTCGGGATCCGGGGCTCGTCATGCCGCACCGCGCTCGGCCGCACTCTTTTGCCATCCCGGAACGATTCGGCGCGTATGCCCTCCGAGAGTCGAGAGCCCCCCGCCGTCGACGACGTCGACGCCGCCGACGGCGTCTCGACGGTCGACGACGGCCGCGGCGCGGCCGAGGTGTCCGAACTCCCCCGCGACTCCGAGGCGCCCGCCGAACGCGACCCGATCGAGTGGGGGCCGGTCCGCCACGACCGCCTCCGTTCGCTCGCGGCCGGCGCGACGGCCGGGGTCGTCGGCGCGGTCCTCGTCTCGATCGGCGCCGTCGCGGTCGCCGCGCTCGCGGGCGCCGCCGCCGGCGAACTCGCGCTCCCGAGCGTCGGCCTCACCGAGGCCGCGGTCGGCGTCGGGTTCCTGTTCGCGCTCGCGGTCGCCACCCTCCCCTCGCTGTACGTCTGGTACCGCGAGACCTCGGTCGGCGAGCTGACCGGCTCTCGCCTGCGGGAGGCCGCGGACGCCCTCAGCCCGGGGTGGACGCTCGCCGGCCTCGGTGCCGTCGTCGCCGCGGCGCTGGCGCTGCCGTCCGACTTCCTCCCCGCCCTCTGGCCGCTGTTCTGGCTCGTCTGGTTCGTGCCGGCCGTCGTCCAGTCGTCGGGCGTGGTCGTTCGGCTCGACCCGGCCGAGTCGACGATCGAGCGGACGTACCCGAGCCACGACCGGACCCGGAGCGACGACCTCGGGGCCGCGGTCCGGACGCGGCGGATCGACCTCCGGTGGACGACGCTGTTCCTGCTCGCGTACCGCGGGAACGCGTGGTTCCGGTCGACGCCGTGGCTGTTCGTTCCGGTCGAGCGCGCCGACGAGGTCGAGTCGGCGCTCGACGCGGCGCTGGCGGAGAGCGACGGGCCGGACCGCGCGAGCGTCCCCGAGCGTCTCACCCTCGCGGCGCTGGGGTCGTTCTCGCTCGTCGTCGGCGTGCTGATGGCCGTCGCGGCCGGCGAGGGGGCCGGCGGACTGGCGCTGGCGCTGCTCACGGCGCCGTTCTCGCTGCTGTTCCTCGCGCTGGCGGCGCGACTGTGAGTCGGCTGCGCGCCCGCCGGCGGGCGGCGGAACGTCCGGTCGAACCCCATCGGCGCCACCGGACGTGCCACCCCCTACCACGCGACTGATATACTCGCGGCACGTAGCGTGAGCATGGACAGACAGCGTCTGGAACGCGCGCTCGAAGACGAGTTCGGCGGGACCGAGGCCGAGCGGCGCGCCGTCTCGCGGTCGGCCCGCGACCTCGTCGACTCCGGACGGCCCTCCGAGGACCGCGGCCACGGGCTGACCGTGACGGGGGTGATCGGACACTTGGAGGACGCGCCGGACGGCTCCTCGCTCGTCGAGCGGTGGAACTGGTGGATGGGCGCGCTCGACGCCGCCTACGGCGGTTACGACTACTTCACGGTGCGGTTCGTCGAGGACGACGAGGCGACGGGGCTCCGCCGGTAGGGCGAGGTCTGAACAAGGCCTCCGGCCGTCCGCGTTCGGATCGCCCGCCAGCGATTCGAAGGCGTCCACTTTCACTTTCACTCCGCGGATGGCTCGCTTATAGGGGCGTTGCGGTCCGACGGTGAGGTATGAGCGCAGTCACCGCCGACCGACCCCGGTACGCGACGCCGACGCGCGTGGACGTCACCGACTGTCGAACCGATCGGCTCCCGGACCGGATCCGTGCGAACCGCGTCGACGGCAGCGAGGTTCACCTCGAACGCCGGGGCGGGCGGACGTTCCTCGTCACGCGACCGAACGAGTGACCGTCGCCTCGGGGCGGTAGCGAGGCGCGGAGGAAAGGAGAGGAGGCGAACGGAGGAGCGGCCGCGCCCGTCAGTCGTCGGCCGGCAGCTCCGCGCGGGCCAGTTCGCCGTCCCCGAGCCGGCTGTCGAGGCCGACGCCGAGCGTCTCGTTCGTGCGCGCGACCGACTCGGCCGCGTCGACGTCGCTCGCCATCGCGCGGATCGCGTCCACGTTCTCGGGGACCACGTCGGCCTCCTGGTGGACGTTCTGGAAGAGGTACAGGTCCCGGCCGGTCACGCTTATCGACTCCTCCCAGACGCAGTTCTCCCAGAGGTCGCCGCGCGGGCGCCCCGCGTCGGCGGCGTACTCCTTCAGCGCGCCGGCCCCGTCGATGCCGGCGCCCTCGGGGACGAGGAAGATCCGGCTCTCGTCGGCGAGCAGGTCGCGGACGGCCGCCGGGTCGGGGTCGGTCGCCAAGGTGACGTTGACGCTGTGGGTGTGCATCCCGGTTACCGGCGCCTTCAGCGCCGCGGTGTCGACGGTCACGTCGGGGAGGATCTCGTTCACGTCCGGGCCGTGGTGGGAGGGGACCGTCGCCGGGTCCGGGACGACGTCGTTTATCGGGCCCCGGTCGGTCTCGTTCGGATCGCCGCCGCGGCGCACGAGCGTGACGCGCGCCTTCTCGACGCCGTAGGTCTCGTCGAGCGGCGCGAGCAGCCGCGAGAGAGCGGTCGTGTTGCAGGAGACCACGCGGGCGGTATCGGCACCGCGGGCGCTCTCGAACCGGCCGCGGGCGTTGAACGAGGCCTCGGCGACCGCTGCGTCCTCGCCGCCCTGGAAGATCGCCTTCGTGTCGTGCGCCTCGTAGACGGGCGCGTTGCGCTCGCCGATCCCTGAGGGCGCGCAGTCGACGACGACGTCGACGGCGTCGAGCAGGTCGCCGAGGGTCCCGGCGAGGTTGACGCCGGCGGCCGCGAACTCGTCGGCGCGGTCCTCGACGGCCGCGTACAGGTCGTAGCCGCGGCGGGCCGCCGCCTCGACGCCGTAGTCCGGCGAGGCCTTGGTCACGCCGACGAGCTCCATGTCGGACTGGGCCGCGACGGCGTCCGCGACCCGCTTCCCGATCGTGCCGTACCCGTTGACGCCCACGCGTATCATGTGCGCCCGTCGCTCGGGCACCGACATAATCTTTTCGAGAACAGCAAATTGAAATTAACTACCCCACGAGTAATCGATCGGTTAATTCGACGCCGATCGCCACCGGACGTAAATAATTCAATTACGGAACAGAGTAAAATCGTCGATGGCAAGGCCTAACGCCCGGCCGAACGGAGACGCGGGCATGGCAGCCGACCTCTCCGACGCCGCGGCGACCGCGGTCGAACAGTGTCTGAACGTCGCCCCCGACGAGTCGGTCGTCGTGGTCACCGACGACGAGCGCGAGTCGATCGGCGAGGCGCTCTACGCGGCCGCGAGCGCCGTCACCGACGACGCGACGGTCCTACGGTACCCGCCGGCCGAACAGCACGGGACGGAGCCGCCGGCGCCGGTCGCGGCCGCGATGCGGGAGGCGGACGTCTTCCTCGCGCCGACGACGAAGAGCCTGAGTCACACCCGCGCACGCGGCGCGGCCTGCGAGGCCGGCGCGCGCGGCGCGACGCTTCCGGGGATCACGGAGGACGTGTTCACGACCGGGCTCGACGCAGACTACGCCGCCATCGACGCCGCCTGCGACGGCGTGCTCGCGCAGGTCGACAGCGCCGACGAGGTCCGGGTCACCGCCTCCGCCGGCACCGACATCGCCTTCGGGATCGGCGACCGCGAGTGGCTCGCCGACACCGGGATGGTCCGCGAGCCGGGCGACTTCTCGAACCTGCCCGCGGGCGAGGTGTTCGTCGCCCCCGAGACCGCGACCGGGACCTTCGTCGTCGACGGGACGATGATGCCTCACGGCCTGCTCGACGAGGGGCAGACCCTCTCGTTCGAGGTCGAGGACGGGGTCGTGACCGAGATCGGCGACGACGAGATCCGGGCCGACGTGGAGGCGGCCGCCGAGGAGGTCGGCGACGCCGCCTACAACCTCGCGGAGCTCGGCATCGGGACCAACGGCGGCGTCGAGGAACTGGTCGGCTCGGTCCTCTTAGACGAGAAGGCGGGCGGGACCGTTCACATCGCGATCGGCGATAACGCCGGGATCGGCGGCGAGACCGACGCCCCGCTCCATCTCGACGGCATCATCCGGAACCCGACCGTCCACGCGGACGGCGAACCGGTCGACCTCCCGAGCGCGTAGGGCGCTCGGACCAACGGGGACCGCGGATTCCGTCGATATCGACGGCCGGTGGTGGACTCGTGGCGTGACCCGTTACCCGAGCAACGCCCGTCGAGCGTTCGCGGCGACCAGCCCGCCGCCGGCAATAACCGCCACCGCCGCCGAAAGCGGGGTGAAGAACCCGGCGGCTAACGCCGCGAGAGCGATTCCGTTGTAAGCGAACGCAAGGAGATTGTTCTGTTTCACGCGCCGGCGAGCCGCACCCGCGAGGTCGAAAGCGGTTTCGACGGAGCGGATGTCGTCGTCGACGATCGCGACGTCGGCCGCGTCGGCGGCTAATGCCGTCCCGCCGCCCAGCGAGATACCCAGGTCGGCGGCCGCGAGGGCCGGGGCGTCGTTGGTTCCGTCCCCGACCATCGCGACCTGCCCGTCCGATTTGAGCCGCCGGATCGTCGCCGTCTTTCCCTCTGGCGGAACCGAGGCGAAAACGTGGGTCACGTCCTCGTGTTGCTTAAAGAGGTCCGTCGCTTCCTCGTCGTCTCCGGTTAGGACGACGACGTCCATGTCTCGCGCACCGAGGCGAGAGACCGTGTCGTCCCAGCCGTTCCGCGACTCGTCTCCCACGACGATCAGCCCCTCTGCCGCCCCGTCGCGGCCGACGATCACCGGGAGTTGACCGAAGCACCGAGCCTCGGTGACCTGTGACCTGATGTCGTCGTTCACGGTCCAACCCCGTTCCGTGAAGAGGTCGTGATTTCCGACGAGATACCGACTCCCGTCGATCGTTCCCTCGATACCGGACCGATGGTTCGTGAACTCGCGTACCCGACCGGTACCGTTCGCCTCGTCGTCGTCTCCGGCTGCGTTCGATCGGTCGTCGACGCCTCCATCGGTCATGCTCTCGTCTGCGAACGCCGCCGTGATCGCGTTCGCGGCCGGGTGTGACGCTCGCTGCTCAAGCGCCGCGACGGCGTCGAGGAGTTCCGCGGGAGCATCGGCTTCGATCACTTCCATCTCCCCCGTCGTGAGGGTCCCCGTCTTGTCGAAGACGACTGTGTCGACGTCTCGGAGCCGTTCGAACACCGTCTCGTCGAAGATGATGATCCCCCGGTCGAGCGCGCTGGACAGGCTCTTCGCGACCGAGAGCGGCGTCGCGAGCCCGAGACCCCACGGCGAACCGGCGAGAAGGATCAACAGTGCGAGGAGGGCCCCGTTCGAGACGGCCATGCCGAACGCGACGACACCGGTACCGCCGACCGCGATGGCGACCCCGACGACGAGAAGAACAGCGTACGTCGCGAGTCGGTCGGCGTGACGCTGGACGCCGTGCGTCGCGCTCTGGAGGTCCCAGACGGCGGTCGTTATCCGATCGATGCTGCTCGTCACGTCGGGACCGACGCGGACGAGGGCGGCGCCGTCCGTGACGATCGACCCCCCGATAACCTCGTCGCCGGCGCGTTTCGGCACCGGAAGCGACTCGCCGGTCACGATCGCTTCGTCGATCGTACAGCCGTCTTCGACCAGTTCGCCGTCGACGGGGACCCGTTCGCCCCGTCGAACGAGCACCACGTCTCCCGGGTTGAGGTCCTCCACGCGAACCTCCGCAGTCTCACCGGCACTGTACGTTCGCGCGCGCTCGACCTGCGATATCGTGAGTTCGGTGAGTCGATCGAGCGCGCGCTGCTTGATCGTCGACTCGTAGAACGCCACCGCCGTGACCGCGGCCGTGACGACGATCGCGAGGTCGTAGAAAATGTCGTTTCGTCCGAGGACGACGGCGGCCGTGCTGTAAGCGTACGCGCTGACCGCGGTGATCGCGACCAGCAGGTCGGTGTTCGGGCGCCACATCTTGAGACTGATATACGCGCCGCGCAACACCGGGAGGCCGGTGAAGACGAGGATGATCCCGGTCATCACGAAATACAGACGGAGGAACACGAACGCCCCCTGGCTGGTCAACTGAAACGCGCCCTCGAATATCGCGAGCGCTTGTAAGTCGAAAATCGACGCGAGGTGCGCCGGATAGAGGATCGCAACGTACGGGACCAGCAGGAACGCGCCGAAGAGGAACCCGACCGAGTATCGCATACCCAGGAGCTGGTCGTCTCGACGCTTTCGAATCCCGCCCATCTCCCGTGCCCGACGCGTCGCGCCGCCGGCCTCGCTCGCGTCTGAGGAGGCGTCTTCACGGAGGTACGCCGTGTACCCCAACGTGCTCAACGCGTCACGCAACGACTCCTTCGAAGCGGTGTCCGGGTCGTGCACGACTCGGATCGTCTCCGTGACGTAACTCGCCTCGGCACCGGTCACTCCCGCCTGCTCCTCGGCGACCGATTCGAGATACGCCTCGCACGTCGCAGAGTACATCCCGTCGATCCGAAGGAACGTCCGGGAACGGTCCCCGTCAGAAGAGGCGGGGTCGTCTCCCGGGTCGACTTCGCTTGCGGTTGCGGTCCGGGCGCCGTCGGAGGAGTCGGCGGCTCCGAGCGTCGCGTACACGTCGTGACAGCCGCTCGAACAGAACGACCGCTCGCCGGCGGCCTCGAACGTGGCGGACTGGATCTCTCGACCGCAGAGGTCACAGTTATCGGACATAGTTCGACAGCGGTGCGTCGGTTGTCAGTCAGTTGCCGGTTCGGCCGAGTAGAGGCGGTGTCACGTTCTCCGTTCGGTTCCGAAATCGATCAGGCGGTCGCACGGGAATACCTCGTACAGCCCAGTTCGCGGGTCGCGGTTATGTCGCTGTCGCTCTCTCGTACCGGGTCACTCTCCGGTCGTCTCGAACGCGCGCCGACCGGGGCTCCGCTAGTTGACTGCCTTGGAGAGCTCGGCGCCAGCCTTGAACTTCACGACGTTTTTGGCGGCGATCTGTATCTCCTTGCCGGTCTGAGGGTTGCGGCCCGTGCGCGCGGAGCGCTTCGAGATACTGAACGAGCCGAAGCCGACGAGCGACAGCCTGTCGCCCCTCTTCAGCGCCTTCATCGCCGCGACGGTGAAACCCTCTATCGCCCGTTCCGCGTCGGCCGTAGACAGTCCGCGCTCCCGCCCGTCTCGCGTCTCGCCGGCGAGGCGCTCGGCGTCGATCAAGACGTCCGCGTTGCGACACCGGGACCCGGCGCGGGCGCCCCGCTCGTCACCCTCGCCGGGGATCAGGTCGAGTCCCGCGGCGAACTCCGGACACGCGTCGAAGCCGACGGATGAGCTGTCCGCCGACCCGTTGTCGCGCCCCCGCTTCGAACGGTTCAGAGGGCGGAACGCCCCGAACCCGCTCAGCGCGACGCTGTCGCCGTTCTCCAGCCCCTTCGTCGTCGCGTGGATGAACCCGTTGACCGCCGCCGTCGCCTCGTCCTTCGACAGACCGGCTTCGCTCGCCATCTGCTCGATCAGCTCCGCCTTGTTCATCGCCGCTACCTGCCCTGGGGTCACCGCCAGGGCCAATCCGAACGTCGTCGAGAGGACGGCGCCGTTCCGGAGCACGGTTCGTCGCGAGAGCTGGTTTTTGATCATCTGTTCACACTCACAGTACCGTATCGCTCCGTACTAGTATAAGCATATTGTAAATACCACTTATAACATATTTTCTCCCTGCGTGTCCCGAGGGCTGCCGGCATCGGATGCGTTCGTCGCCGGTTCGTCAGTACCTACTCGACGACCGCAAGCGCGACCCCTTCCACGTCTCGGACGCCGACCACCTGGTGTCGCCAGCCGTCGCCGGCGTCGACGCAGAGCGTACCGGCGTCCGTGACTGCGACCGACACGCCGGGGCCGTAGCCGAGTGCCACGACCGTTTCGTCCACCGGCAAGTCAGCAACCCACCACGTCTCGTCGTCCCACTCGCTCGCACCCGAGTGAACCAACAGCTCGCCGTCGACGACCGCCATCGCGTGGCCGTCGCCGTCGGCCGCGACCGCGTCCGCGGCGCCCTCCCGCGCCGTCATCCAGCCGTTGCCGAGCCAGTAGAGTCCGCTCCCCGTGGCCGCGAGCGGCATCCCGTTCCCGGCCACGTCGCGGGCGTCGTCCAGCCCGACGTCCGTGAGTCCGCTCTCGCCGACCCGGAACATCCCGTCCGCGGCCGCGACGAGCGCGCCGTCGACCGCGCGCGGGTCCGCGACGGATCCGAGCCGCGTCGTCGAGGCCGCCTCCGACGGGCCGCCCCCCTCGCCCTCCTCGAACGCGACGCGCTCGACCGCGCCGTCCTCGCGCGCGACCAGAAGCCCGCCGTCACGTCCCCCTTCCGCCCCGACCGCGACCGCCGGCTCGTCGTCGACGAGCGCGAACTCCGGGTCGTCGCCGACCGCGGCGACCGCGAGGCCCTCGGGCGTGGCCGCGGCAACGAGGTCGGCCGTTCCCTCGTCGCGCGCGAGGACGGCGACGTCGTGGATGGGGCCGCGGGCGACCATGTCGAACGCGCCGATCTTGTCGGCCGACAGCGAGACGCGGACCACTCCGGTCCCCGTCGCGACGTAGGCGTCGGTGCGGCCGGCGCTGCCCGCGTACACGCGCTTTTCGTCGATCGAGATGTCGTCCTCGGCGGGAGCCATCGGGAGGCCGTTCTCCACGGCGGGACATAAGCCCCGCGCGCTGGCGCTCCTGTCCCGGGCACGGGCACCGTCGCGCGTTCGGACGCGGCGGGCACCGTCGCGCGTTCCGACGCCCCGGGAACGCCCGCGCGTTCCGACGGCCATTTGACCGCGCCTCGCCTACATCGATCCGTGCAATCGGTCGCCGCCGACCTCGCGACGCTGCTCGCGGACGTGGTCCCCCGACTCGCCCGGATCACGGCGTTCATCGCGGGCGGGGTCTTCGCCGCCAACGTCGCCGTCGCGTTCGGGTTAGTCCGGTACGTCGCGGGGATCGCGGGGTGGCTCACGCGCCCGGCGAACCTCCCGGACGAGGTCGGCACGGCGATCCTCACGACCGCGGCGTCGACGACCGCGGGCTACGCCACCTTGGCGGAGTACCGCGAGGCGGGCCTGCTCGACGACCGGGCGACGCTCGTCGCCGTGGTGATGAACACGTTCTTCGGCTTCGTCCAGCACGTGTTCACCTACTACGTCCCGGTGTTGATCCCGATCCTCGGGGTCACGACGGGCGCCGTCTACGTCGGCGCGCGCGCCGGTATCGCCCTTCTCATCACCGTCACCGGCGTGATCGCGGGCGGACTCCTCCTCTCCGAGTCGAACGTCGACCGCTCCGCGCTCGCCGACGTCGACGCGACCGGACCCGAGGCCGACGACCGCACCGACCGCGAGCGCGTCCGCGACGCCGCCGAGAAGTCGTGGGGTACCCTCCGACGGATCGTTCCGCGGCTCGCGGTCGTGTACACGCTCGTCATCTGGCTCGTCACGACGTACGACGTGGCCGCGCTGACGAGCGTCGCCGAACCGATCACGGGCGTGCTCGGGCTGCCGGGCGAGGCGGTGCCAGTCATCGCGGTGTTCACGCTCGATACGACCGCGGGCGCGGCGACGCTGGCCGGGACCGAGGTCGGGACCTTCACCACCCGCACCGCGGTCGCGTCGCTGCTCATCGGGAGCATCCTCTCGTTCGCCGTCTCGACGTTCCGGCGCTCGATCCCCTTCCAGTACGGGATCTGGGGCGCGTCGTTCGGCACGAAGGTGATCGCCGTCAACACCGGCCTGAAGCTGGTCTTCATCTCTGCGACGGTCGCGGTGCTGCTCGCGCCGGTATGGTGAGTTCCCGACGCCCGGATCAGTAGGTTCAACACCGCCCCGGACCGATCGGCGCGCATGGCGCTCGAAAAGGACGTGGACTGCCCCGCCTGCGACGAGACCCGTTCGTTCTACCGGACCGCGGCGATGACGCTCCACCTCGGCGAGAAGACGAAGTGGCGGTGCCCCGACTGCGGCTACGGCTACGTCGAAATCAACGGTATCGACACCCTCTCGGCCTGAGCCGACGCTCCTTCTCTCTCGGCGGCCACGGCGCCGCAACACTCACTACCCCGGCGGCTGTGCCGGATCGCATGAACCGGATACGGCGACGGTCCGCGGAGGCGAGACCGCGTGGTCGGTGAGGCGCGAGACCCCGAGGGCGACGCGGGCCCGCTCGACGGACTCACCGTGTTGGACCTCTCACGCGTCCTCGTCGGCCCGTTCTGCACGATGCAGCTCGGCGACCTCGGCGCGGAGGTGATCAAGGTCGAACGGCCCGGCCCGGGCGACCAGACGCGGACGTGGGTCCCGCCGGCGTTCAGCAGGGGCGACGACGGCGAGAGTAGTGAGAGCGACGACGAGGGTGGTGAGAGCGACGGCGAGGGTGGTGAGAGCGACGGCGAGGGTGGTGAGAGCGACGGCGAGGGTGGTGAGAGCGACGACGGCGCGGAGAGCGCCTACTACGTGAGCGTCAACCGCAACAAGCGCTCGATCCAGCTGGACCTGACGACCGAGGCGGGCCGCGCGGTCGTCCGCGACCTCGCCCGCGAGGCCGACGTGCTCGTCGAGAACTTCCGGGTCGGCAAGACGGAGGAGTGGGGGCTCGGCTACGGCGACCTCGTCGAGGAGAACCCGGAGCTCGTCTACTGCGCCATCTCCGGCTACGGCGAGTGGGGCCCGGACCGCGACAAGCCCGCGTACGACATCATGATGCAGGCTAGGGGCGGGTTCATGTCGTTCACCGGCGTCGAGGGCGGCCCGCCGGTCCGGATCGGGGTCGCGCTCGCCGACGTCGGCGCCGGCATGTACGCGACGCAGGCGATCCTCGCGGCGCTCTTGGAGCGCGAACTCGGCGACGGACGCGGCCAGAAGATCGACGTGAGCCTGCTCGACGGCCAGGCGGCCTGGACCAGCTACATGGCGACGAACTACTTCGCCAGCGGCGAGCCGCCGGGCCGGATGGGGAGCAAACACCCGAACATCGTCCCCTATCGGGCGTACGAGACGGCGGACGATTACATCGTCGTCGCCTGCTCGTCCGACCGGTTCTGGCCGCCGCTGTGCGAGGCGATCGACCGCCCCGACCTGCTCGCCGACGAGCGGTTCGAGGAGAACGAGGGACGCGTCCGGAACCGCGAGGAGCTCGACCGCGAGCTGGAGGAGACGTTCGCGGCGATGACGACCGACGAGGCGGTCGAGCGGCTGGACGACCACGACGTGCCCGCGAGCCGCGTCCGCGACGTGAGCGAGGTGTTCGCCGACCCCCAGATCGAGGCGCGCGGGATGCTCGAAGCGGCCGAGCACCCGACCGCGGGCACGGTACGGTTCCCCGGCTCGCCGATGCACTTCTCGCGGACGCCGACGACGGTCCGCCGTCACCCGCCCGCGCTCGGCGAACACACGGAGTCGGTCCTCCGCGAGTACGGCTACGGCGACGGCGACATCGACGAACTCCGTGAACGCGGCGCGATCTCGGAGTAGAACCGGGCACGAAATAAAAGGAGATACCCACAGGGAATCGAGCGCGCGGCGGCGCGAGGCGGCCTTACAGGATCCCGGCCTGCTCGGCGCGCGCGACGATGCCGCGGGCCATCTTGTCGGTCGCCTCGTCGACCATCTCGCCGTCGACCGAGACGGCACCCTTGCCCTGCTCTTTCGCCTCCGCGTAGGCGTCGACGATCCGGCGGGCCTTCTCGGCCTCCTCGGGCGAGGGCGCGAACGTCTCGTTGGCGGGCTCGATCTGGCTCGGGTGGATCGCCCACTTGCCGTCACAACCCAGCTGGCTCGCCCACCGACAGGAGTCGCGGAACCCCTCCGCGTCCTCGATCTCGGCGTAGGGGCCGTCGATCACCTGGAGGCCCTGCGCCTTCGCCGCGTGGGCGATGCGCGCGAGCTGGTAGTGCCAGTAGTGGCCGGGGTAGCCGCCGCCGGAGCCGATGGTGAGGCCGGCGGCGCCGACGTTGGCGGTGTAGTCGCCGGGACCGAACACGAGCGACTCCAGGCGGTCGCTGGCGCGGGCGATGTCGGCGACCTTCGTCATCGCCTCCGGCGACTCGATCTGCGCCTGGAGGCCGATCTCGCCGACCGGCAGGTCGTTGTTCTCCTCGACCTGCGTCAGGAGGTTGTCGACGGTCGCGACCGTCTCCGGATTGTTCGCCATCGGCACCATGATCGTGTCGAGGTACTCGCCGGCGCGCCCGACGACCTCGATCACGTCGTCGTAGAACCACCTGGTGTCGACGCCGTTCATCCGGTAGCAGGGCCGGGTGTCGGACCAGTCGTACTCGATCAACCCCTCGATGACGTTTTCGCGGGCGTCGACCTTCGCCGAGGGCGCGACGGAGTCCTCCAGGTCGAGGAACGCCTCGTCGGCACCGGAGTCGGGCGCCCGCTCGATCATCTCCGGGTCGGAGCCCGGCGTCGCCAGCTGGCTCCGGCGGAGGGTGACGTCCTCCGGCCCGCCCATCAGTCGTCACCTCCCTCGGAGGCCGTGATCGGGTCGTTCTCGTCTTCGGTGAAGCCGGCCGACTCCTCCTGCCGCTTGCGCGCCTCGGGGTCGAACTCGGCCTCGACCTCCTGGTACCGCGGGACGAAGGAGAGCTCGTGGTGGCTCTCGGTCTCGTGGCCGATGTACCGCTCTTCGAGGTCGAACTGCGCCTCCTCGTCGTTCTCGGCGATGTTCTCGAAGTCCTCGTAGGCGGCGTGGGCGCCCGAGTGGAGCCCGTACAGCGTGATGAAGATGTACTGGTAGCCCAGATCGCCCAGCTCCTCGAAGGTGAGCGGGTCCTCCTCGGCCCCCCACTCGAACGAGGAGGAGTAGTTGAAGGCTAAGTCGAGGTCGGGGTGCGTCTCGTGGATCGTCTCGGCGTACTCGACCGCGTCCTCGCGCGAGGGGTCGGGCATCTCCGGCCAGACGAGGTCGACGCCGGCGTCGGCGTAGATCCGGCCGCGTTCGAGGTGCTCCTCCCAGTCGCCGTTCGCGGAGCCGTACGCGTCGGTGCGGGCGATGATGACGGTGTCCTCGCTCTGCTTGGCGTCGACGGCGGCCTCGAAGCGCGAGCGGGCCTGCTCCCGGGAGACGATCTGCTTGCCGGCGATGTGGCCGCAGCGCTTCGGCGAGGTCTGGTCCTCGATGTGGATCGCGGCGACGCCGGCCTTCTCGTACTCGCGGACCGCGCGCCGGACGTTGTGGACCCCGCCGTATCCGGTGTCGCAGTCGGCGATGACCGGGAGGTTCGTCGCCTCGACCATGCGCTTGGCGTTCTCGACCATCTCCGACATCGTGACCATCTCTAAGTCGGGGAAGCCGAACTGGCCGAGGACGGTCGAGTAGCCGCTCATGTAGGCCGCGTCGAGCCCGGCCATCTCCGCGAGGCGGGCGTCGAGCGCGTGGTAGATCCCGGGCGCGAACGTGTACTCCTGCTCCTCGAACAGCTCGCGGAGCTTCCGGCCGGCCGGGTTGTCGATATCTCTGTCGAAGACGTCGTCGTCGAGTTCGTTGGGATTCATCGGATTACTGCGTGGAGTCGTCGGCTGCGGTGCGGTTCGACGCGGCGCGGCGGCCGTCGGCGCGGCGCTCGTCGGTGGAGCGTCGGTCGGCGCGGCGCTCGTCGGCGGGACGGCTGTCGGCGCGGCGTCCGCCGTCCGTGCGCGCGGCGGACGCGAACGTCGTGGAATCCGGTCGCGGGCCGTCGCCAGTCCCCGCCATGGGGACGGGGCGGCGCGTCGCGTTCGCCGTCATCGCGATCCCCCGTCCGTCCGCGTCCGCGAGGCGGGACGCAGGTCGGGGACGAGCGGCGCGTCGCGCTCGCCGTCCGTCGGCGGGCGGGTCGGCCGGCGGGTGTCGGTCGCCGTCGGCTGCGGGGTGTCGGTCGGCTGCCGGGTGTCGGTCGGCGGCGAGCCGGCCGTTCGCGTCCCCGTCGCTCGCCGGGTCGTGATCGTCGGGACCAGCGGTGCGCCCGCCTCCTCGGTGAGGGGGGTACGGCCGGGGATCGGCCGCGGAGAAGTAGTCGTCGAGCTCGAACCGGTCGGTCGGTCGGAGCGGGTCGTCGAGTCCGTGTCGGTCGTGCTGTCGGTGCGTCGGGTCGTGTCGTCGGGCGTGTCGTTAGGTGTCGTCATCGGGTCGTGTGGGCGGTTGCGGCGGTCGTCTGGTGATCGAGTCCGTGCGTCGGGTCGCTGCGTGTCCGTGTACGGGTACTGCCATTGCGAACGGAGAAAATCGGAGGAGGATAATAAATATAATGATTGATAATGATAATATTCGTTAATGTATTTTACCCGTTTAAATGTTCCATGCCAACACGGGACATGACACGGTCGAGCGCGGTGAAGACGAGATCGTCGACGGCGCCCGCTACCCGGACCGATCGCTTATTGGCCTCGCCGCGCGGAGCGTGAGGTAGTGAACGAGCGCGACGCCCTCCGGGCCCTCGCGGCCGACCTCCCGCACGCGGGCGACGACGCCGCCGTCGTCGACGGGACGGTCATCACGACGGACATGCTCCATGAACGGACCGACTTCCCGACCGGGACGACGCGGTACACCGCCGGCTGGCGCGCGGTGGGCGCGTCGCTCTCGGACGTGGCCGCGATGGGTGCCGCGGCGAGCGCCGCGGTCGCCGTCTACGCCGACGAGGCGTTCGACCGCGAGGCGCTGAATCGGTTCGTCGCGGGCGCGGTCGACGTCTCCGAGGCGGTCGACGCGGAGTACGTCGGCGGCGACCTCGACGAGCACGTCGAGTTCACGACGGCGACCACCGCGATCGGAGACGTGACCGAGTCCGGCCCCGTCACCCGCGACGGGGCGCGCCCCGGCGACGCGCTCTGCGTCACCGGCGAGTGGGGGCGGTCCGCTGCGGCGCTGCGGCTATTTAAAAGGGAGACAGGCGAGGCGGTCGAGCGCGCCAACGAGCTGTTCCGGTTCACGCCGCGGGTGGCGGAGGGGCTGGCGCTGGCCCCCAGCGCGACCGCGATGATGGACTCCTCGGACGGGCTGGCGCGGTCGTGCCACCAGCTCGCGGAGGCGAGCGAGGTCGGGATCGAGGTGGAGCGCGACGCGGTCCCGGTTCACCCCGCGGTCGAGGAGGTCGCGGAGGGGTCGGCGGAGCGGTTCGAGCTCGCGGCGCACTTCGGGGAGGACTTCGAGTTGGTCTGTGCGGTGCCGGAAGACGAGGTTGATGAGGTCGAAGAGGCGTGTCCGGCCGGGCTCACGCGGATCGGGCGGGTGGTCGAGGAGTCGGATGTGGGGGGCCCGCGCGTCCTCGCCGACGGCGACCCCCTGCCCGACCGCGGGTTCACGCACGGGGACGGATAGGTCACCGAGGTCTCAGTGGTTCGCTTATAAATGATCAACTACAGTTTGACGACGACCACCCCCGAAGCCCCGGTCGCTCGGCCGTACGAGAGTCGAATTTATAAATAACTGATCCACACGACCACCGCCGAAGCCCCGGTCGCGAACCCGGCGCACGCTCGCTGCGCTCCTCACTCGGTCGCTATCGCTCCCTCGTTGCGGTGCTTGCGTCGCCTGCGCCGGGTTCGCGACCGCCCCTTCGAGTCCCACCCCGTACAGCACCGCAACCGCGCCTCACACCTCCCCAGCCTCGTCGCTCGCGCTTAAAAGCGCTCGCGACTCCCTCGCGCGTGCGACTCGCGCCCTTCGGGCGCTCGCCGGCACGCGCCACCGCAGAAATCAACTGTTTCTCGCGGCTCTCTACCGCAGGAACTCGATCGCGGCGCCCTGCCCGAAGCCGACGCAGAGCGTCGCGAGGCCGCGCTCGGCGTCCCGTTTTTGCATCTCGTGGAGCAGCGTGACGGGGAGCCGGGCCCCGGAGGCGCCGAGCGGGTGGCCGAGCGCGATGGCGCCGCCGTTGACGTTGTAGATCTCCTCGTCGACGCCGAGCTCGCGCCGCGAGTACTCGCACTGGGAGGCGAACGCCTCGTTCAGCTCGACCAGGTCGTAGTCGTCGATCTCCGTGCCGGCGCGTTCGAGGAGCCCGCGGGTGGCGGGCACCGGGCCGATCCCCATGACCGTGGGGTCGACGCCGGCGACGTTGTTCGTGCCGACCTCGGCGAGCACGTCGAGGCCGTGCTCCTCGGCGAACGCCTTACTGGTGACGACCGTCAGCGACGCGCCGTCGGAGATCTGCGAGGAGTTCCCCGCGGTGACGCTGCCGTCGCCGGTGAACGCGGGCGGGAGGTCGGCGAGCTTCTCGGCGGTCGTGTTCGGGCGGATCCCCTCGTCCTCCTCGACGAGGCCGTCGTCGGTCTCGACGGGGACGATCTCGTCGTCGAAGCGGCCGGACTCGGTCGCTTCCGCGGCGCGCTGGTGGCTGCGGGCCGCGTACTCGTCTTGCGCCTCGCGGCTCACGTCGTACTCCTCGGCGACCTTCTCGGCGGTCATTCCCATCTGCAGCTGGAAGATGTTGTACTCCTCCGAGAGCTCGGGGTGGAGGTGCTCGTAGGAGTCGCCGTCCATCGGGACGCGGCTCATGTTCTCGACGCCGCCCGCGATGATGCACTCGCGGTTCCCCGCGGCGATCGCGTCCGACGCCGAGATGACCGCCTGCATCGAGGAGGCGCACCACCGGTTGATCGAGGTGGCGGGCACCGACTCGCCCAAGTCGGAGAGGAGCGCGATGACCCGCGCGACGTTGTTGTCCTGCTCGGTGCGCTGCTGCGCGACGCCCCACATCAGGTCGTCGACGTGGTCGCTGGTCAGTCCCGTCTCGTCGAGCGCGTGGTCGATGAGCGTCGTCGAGAGGTCCTCGCTGCGGACGTCGGCGTAGACGCCGCCCTCTTTCCCCTGCGGCGTTCGGTAAGCGGCCGCGATCACCGGCGTGGTCTCGTCTGTCATGAACAATTACACGACAGTCGGCGTATTAAAACGCCGTGGAACGAGCGAGAATCGATCCGAAGTTTATCGTTTATTCTCGAGCAGCGACTCGCCGGTCATCTCGGCGGGTCGGTCGCGGTCCATCAGGTCGAGCAGCGTCGGGGCGATGTCGCACAGCGACCCGTCCTCTCGGACGCGCTTCCCGCCGTCGCCGCCGTCGGGCGTCAGGTAGACGAACGGCACGGGGTTGAACGTGTGGGCGGTGTGGGGGTTTTCGGTCGTGCCCATGTCGTCGGCGTTGCCGTGGTCGGCGGTGACGACCGCGTGCGCGCCGGCGTCGGCGACCGCGGAGAGCAGCCGGTCGAGCTGTCCGTCGACGGCCTCGACGGCCTCGACCGCGGCGTCGAAGTCGCCGGTGTGGCCCACCATGTCGGGATTCGCGTAGTTCAACACGAGCAGGTCGGGGTCGTCGGCGGCGATCGTCTCGACGGCCTCGTCGGTCACCTCGGGCGCGGACATCTCGGGCTGCTGGTCGTAGGTGGGGACGTCCGGGCTCTCGACGATGGTGCGGATCTCGCCGGGGAACGCCACCTCGCGGCCGCCGTTGAGGAAGTAGGTCACGTGGGGGTACTTCTCCGACTCCGCGATCCGGAGCTGCGTGCCGCCGGCGTCCGCGACGACCTCGCCGATCGTGTTCGCGGGGATCTCCGGCGGGAACGCGACCGGGAACTCGAACGTCTCGTCGTACTCGGTCATCGTCGTCATGCGGATCTCGGGCTGGTCGAGGTCGAACCCCCACTCCGGCCGGACGCCGGTCAGCATCCGGACCAGCTGGCGGGCGCGATCCGCGCGGAAGTTGAAGAAGACCACCGCGTCGCCGTCGGCCAGCGCGGGCTCGTCCGCGACGAGCGTCGGCTCGACGAACTCGTCCGTCTCGCCGCGGGCGTGGGCCTCGCGGGCGGCCGCGACCGCGCTGTCGGCCTCGTTCGGGGCCTCGCGGGCGACGATCGCGTCGTACGCCTTCCGCGTGCGCTCCCAGTTCTCGTCGCGGTCCATTGCGTGGTATCGCCCGGTGACGGTCGCGACGTGGCCCGTCCCGCGCTCGTCGGCCTTCGCGGTCACGTCGGCGAGGAACTCGTCGGCGATCTCGGGGGCCGTGTCGCGCCCGTCGGTGAACGCGTGGCTCGTCGCCGGGACCCCCGCGTCGGCGGCGGCGTCGATCAGCGCGAGCAGGTGTTCCACGTCCGAGTGGACGCCGCCGTCGGACACGAGCCCCATGAAGTGGACTCTCCCGCCGGTCGAGGCCGCGTGGTCGAGCGCGTCGGCGATCGCGTCGTTGTCCGAGAGCGATCCCTCCGCGAGCGCGTCCGTGATTCGGGTGTACGCCTGCTTCACCACTCGGCCCGCGCCGATGTTGAGGTGGCCGACCTCGGAGTTGCCCATCTGTCCCTCGGGGAGCCCCACGCGCCGCCCGTGGACGACGAGGCGGCCGTCGGCCCCGCGCTCCGTCGCCGCGTCGAACGTCGGCGTGTCGGCCGCCTTCACGGCGTCGCGGCGGTCGTGGTCGCCGAGCCCCCAGCCGTCGAGGATGACGAGTGCCGTCTCCATACCCCAGCGTGCCGCCCGGGGGGTAACTACCCTTCGATGGGGTCACTCCCGTCACTCGACCCAGACGGTCTTTCGGTTGACGAACTCCTTGATCCCGGCCTCGGAGAGCTCCCGGCCGTAGCCCGAGTCCTTGATCCCGCCGAAGGGGACCCGCGGGTCGGACTTGACGAGCTGGTTCACGTACACGCAGCCCGCGTCGATGCGGCTCGCCACGCGCTCGCCGCGGTCGCGGTCCTCGGTCCAGACGCTCGCTCCGAGCCCGAACTCGGTGTCGTTGGCCGTCTCGACCGCCGCTTCCTCGCCGTCGACCTCGTACACCGTGGCCACCGGCCCGAACGTCTCCTCGGTGTCGACGGGGCATCCCTCGGGGACGTCGGTCAGGACGGTCGGCGGGTAGAACGCCCCCTCTCGGTCGAGGGGCTCGCCGCCGGTCACGAGCGTCGCGCCCGCGTCGACGCTCGCGGTGACCTGCTCGTGGAGCGACTCCATGAGGTCCGCCCGCGCCTGCGGCCCGACGTCGGTCGCCTCCACGGTCGGGTCGCCGACGGTGAGCGCGTCGATCTCGTCGACGAGCGCGTCGAGGAACGCGTCGTACACGTCCGTGTGGACGACGAAGCGCTTCGCGGCGATGCACGACTGCCCCCCGTTCAGGTTCCGCGCCCAGGCTCCCGTCTCGGCCGCGGCCGCGACGTCGGCGTCGTCGAGGACGACGAACGGGTCGCTCCCGCCGAGTTCGAGGACGGTCTTCTTGAGCTGGTCGCCGGCGCTCGCGGCGACCGCGCGCCCGGCCGGCCCGCTCCCGGTCAGCGTCGCGGCCCGAACGCGGTCGTCCGTCAGGAGGTCGTCGACGAGGTCCGACGGGATCAGAAGCGTCTGGAAGACGTCCTCGGGGTAGCCGGCCTCGCGGAACACCTCCTCGATCGCGAGCGCGCAGCCGGGCACGTTCGACGCGTGCTTGAGGAGGCCGACGTTCCCGGCCGTGAGGTACGGCGCGGCGAAGCGGAACACCTGCCAGAACGGGAAGTTCCACGGCATCACCGCGAGGACGGGGCCGAGCGGTTCGTGCTCCGTCCTGACCGTCGAGCCCGGCGGGCTCGGGTGGTGGTCCGCCTCGAGGTACGCGCCCGCGTGTTCCGCGTAGTGGTCGCAGACCCACGCGCACTTCTCGATCTCGCCGACCGCCTGCGAGATCGGCTTCCCCATCTCCCGGGTCATCGTCTCGGCGTACTCCCGCTTGTTCTCTCTGAGTACGTCGGCCGCGTTCGCGAGGAGCCGCTCGCGGTCCCGGAGCGGACGCGTCCGCCAGTCGTCGAACGCCGCGGTCGACCGCTCCAGCGCCGCCTCGACGTCGTCCGCGTCGTGTTCGTTGTACGTTTCGATCTGCGCCCCGGTCGCTGGGTTTACCGCGTTCATGTGAAGTATGACAACGTTGTACAGGCACTTTACTATTGGTCACGCCGGACGGCGGCCGATCCCTCCCCGCGTTCGACCGACCGATTCGGGCCCGGACTGGGGTTTGGGACGGGGAAGTACGACGGGGAAGGTTATCGTATGTTACAGACCCGCATATTTATGTAGGGAGCGACACTCACGGACGATTGTTAACAATGGTAACCGAAGACAGCGATACCGAAAACAAGTATAAACGGAGCGACGCCGCCGAGACGGGTTCGGGAAGCCGGTCGCCGGTCGGACGGCGGCGGTTCCTTCAGGCCGCCGGCGCGGGCGCGGCCGTCGGGCTCGCCGGCTGTTCCGGCGGGGGCGGCGGAGACGGCGGGCCCGTGACGCTCGGGGCCGCGTACATCCTCTCCGGGTTCGCGTCGCTGTACGGCGAGGAGGCCGAACGCGGGATCGACTTCGCGGTGTCGGAGATCAACGACAACGGCGGCATCGACGGCCGAGACGTCGAGGTGATCGTCCGCGACACCGAGGCGAGCGCCGACACGGCGATCCAGCAGATCCGCAGCCTCGTTCAGGAGGACAACGTCGACGGGCTGTTCGGGCTCGACTCCAGCGGCGTCGCCCAGGCCGTCGCGCCGCAGATCTCGCAGCTCCAGATACCGTTCATGATCACGCACGCGGCGACCCCGTTCGTCACCTCGCCGCAGGGCGAGCACGAGGACTCCGTCGGGAACGAGTACGTGTTCCGCGACTCCAACAGCCTCGCGCAGGACATCTACGGGGCCGCGCGCGTCGCCCAGGAGCTCGACGCCACCGAGTGGGCCACCATCGGCCCGGACTACGCGTTCGGGTACGAGACCTGGGACTACTTCCAGGCGTACTGCGACGGGCTCGGCGTCGAGGCCGAGTTCACGGCCGAGCAGTTCCCGGCGCTGGCGACGAGCGACTACAGGCCATTCATCAGCTCCATCCTCGACGCCGACCCCGACGCGGTACTCACCCCGCTGTGGGGGGCCGACCTCACGACGTTCATCGGACAGGCCGAGAGCGCGGGCTGGTTCGACCAGATCGACCACACGCTGTTCAGCGTCGGGATGGGGACGGACCTCCCGAGCGACGGCAGTCCGCTCCCGGAGGGTGAGTACGCCTCCACTCGGTACGACCCATTCGTCCCCGACACCGAGACGAACAACTCGTTCCGCGATGCGTACTACGAGGAGTACGAGTCGCTCCCGACGTACAACGCAGAGGGCGCGTATCGGGCGGTCCACCTGTACAAGGAGGCGATCGAGTCGGCCGGAGGGACGGACGCCAGCGCGCTCGTCGACGAGTTCACCGGCATGGAGCACTCGGGCCCCGTCGGCGACTACCGGTTCAGCGAGACGAACCAGGCGACGGTCGCGTCAATCTGGGGCACCGTCACCTACGACGACGAGTGGGAGAGCAACGTGCTCGACCCCGTGAACCGATACGAGGCGGGTCCCGACGTGCTGTCTGAGGCGCTCGGCGACTCCGACCTCCCGACGGGTATCTAAGCCCGTCCCCTTTTCATGAGTTTCACACCACTCGTTCCACTGATCGGTATCTCCGACGTCGTCATCGGACTGAGCCTCGGCAGTCGGCTCTTTCTGATCGCCGTCGGCCTGAGCCTCATCTTCGGCGTGCTGGGCGTGCTCAACTTCGCGCACGGCGGGTTCTACATGCTCGGCGCGTACGTCACCCTCGCCGTCATCTCGAACGTCGTCGACAACTTCTGGATCGCCGTCGTGGTCGGCGCGCTCGCCGTCGGCGTCGTCGGCGCCGCGATCGAGTTCTCGGCGATCCGCCGGCTGTACGACCGAGTCGACTCGGACCTCGACCAGCTCATCGTCACGTTCGGGTTCGTCCTCGTGATCCACGAGGCGGTCCGGTTCATCTGGGGGTCGGGGTCGTACTCGATCGACCCGCCGGACGTGTTCAACTTCTCCGTGACGCTCGGCGGGAGCACGTTCAACGCGTACCGGCTGGTCGTCATCGGCCTGGCCGTCGGTGTGCTCGTCGCGCTGTGGCTGTTCATCACGCGGACGTACTTCGGCTCGCTGGTCCGGGGGACCTCCTCGGACCGCGAGATGGCGGCCATGCTCGGCGTCGACGTGCCCCGGCTCTACACCGGGGTCTTCTTCCTCGGGAGCGTGCTGGCCGGCCTCGGCGGCGCGCTCTCGGCGCCGATTCAGGCGACCAGCCCGGCGCTCGGCGACCAGGTGATCATCGACGCGTTCATCGTCGTCGTCATCGGCGGACTCGGCTCCATGGGCGGCGCCTTCGTCGGCGCCATGCTCATCGGCATGATGCAGAGCCTCGGCCCGCAGTTCATCAGCGCCGGCAGCATCGCGATCCCCTTCCTCGCGATGGTGGTCGTGCTGCTGCTCCGTCCCGAGGGCCTGTTCGGGGGGATCGGCGAATGAGCGCGACCGACACGGGCGGCCGGGTCAGCCGGTTCGGCTCGGCGGTCGCCGAGGGATGGACCCGCGAGCGGTTCGGCCTCCTCGGCGCCGTCGCGCTGGTGCTTGTCGCCCTCGCGCCGCCGTTCCAAGTCTATCTGTTCACCGACTTCCTCGTCGTCGCGCTGTTCGCGCTCGGCTTCAACCTGCTGTACGGCTACACGGGCCTGCTCTCGTTCGGTCACGGCCTGTTCTACGCGGGCGGCGCGTACGGGATCGCGATCGTGTTGCGGGACCTCGGCCCGGTGATCGCCGACGTCGTCGGCACAGGGATTTCGCCGCTCGTCACGTTCGTTCTCGGCGGCGTCGTCGGCCTCGCGCTCGTCGTCGCCGTCGCGGTGCCCGTCGGGTGGCTCAGCGTCCGGTTGGAGGAGATCTACTTCGCGCTGATCACGCTCGCGTTCGGGATGTTGGGCTACTCGCTCATCATCCAGGACCCGGCGGGGCTGACGAACGGGACCGACGGGGTGATCGTCCTGCTCGGTACCGTCGATCTCGGCGGCGTAAGCCTCCGGATCGGCGGCCGACGGATCTACTACCTCATCTCGGCCGTCACCGTGGTCGCGGCGGCGTACGGGGTGTGGCGCGTGGTCAACTCCCCGTTCGGGGCCGTCTGTAAGGCGATCCGCGAGAGCCCCGACCGCGCGGCCGCGCTCGGGATCGACGTCGGCCATCACCGGTGGATGACGTTCATCGTCTCGGCGGCGGTCGTCGGGATCGCCGGCGTGTTGCGCGCGGGGCTCGCGAGCGTCGCGTCCCCGGGGCTCACGCACTGGTCGACGAGCGCGATCGCCGTCATCGCGACCGTGATCGGCGGCGCAACGTATTTCTACGGCCCGATAGTCGGCGCGTTCATCTTCCTGTACATCCGGTGGGCGATCAGCCGCTTCCCGGCGCTCGAAGCGTACTGGGAGCTGTTCTTCGGCGCGCTGCTCATCGCCGTCGTGCTGTTCTTCAAGCAGGGCGCCGTCGGCGGCCTCCTGCTGCTCCGTGACCGAGTGTTCGGAGACGGCGACGCCGGCGACGCAGGTAGTGGCGGTGGCGGCGCCCTCGACGAGGGCGGGCAGGCGACGACCGCGACGGACGACGGAGCCGAATCGGGCGGCGACAGCGACGCGCGGACCGACAGAGGTGACGACTCGTGACGACCGTCCTCAAGACCGAAGACCTCCGGAAGCAGTTCGGCGAACTGACCGCCGTCGACGACGTCTCCATCGAGATCGACGACGACAAGATCACCAGCATTATCGGCCCGAACGGGGCCGGGAAAACGACGTTCTACAACCTCCTGACGGGCGTGCTCGAACCCACGTCGGGGTCGATATGGCTCCGGAGCGGGGAGGGAGACGAGCTCGCCGACGTCACCGACGCGGAGCCGCACGAGGTGGCGCAGGCGGGGCTCTCGCGGTCGTACCAGATCACGAATATCTTCGAGGGGCTCACCGTGCGCGAGAACGTGCGGGTCGCCCGGATCAGCCACGAGGGGGCGCGGCTCGACTTCCGCTCGCGGGCGACCGGCGACGAGTCGATCGAGGCCGACGTCGCGGAGCTGTTGGAGCTCACCGGGCTCACCGACATCGCGGACACCTCCTGCGACACGCTGAGCCACGGGGAGAAACGGACCGTCGAGATCGCCTTAGCGCTCGCCATCGAGCCGGACGTGTTCCTGATGGACGAGCCCACCGCGGGGATGAACCCGACGGAGGTGACGGAGATCGTCTCGCTGATCCGCGAGCTCGACGCGGACCTCGACGCCACGTTCGTCGTGACCGAACACAACATGGACGTCGTCACGGACATCTCCGACCGGATCGTCGTGCTCGCCGAGGGGTCGATCCTCGCGGACGGGACGCCGGCGGAGGTGCTGACGGACGAGCGGGTGACCGAGGCATATCTGGGGAGTGATAGCGTATGACGATACTCACGGTCGACGACATCGACACGTACTACGGGAACAGCCACGTGCTCCACGGGGTCTCGCTGGATATCGACGAGGGCGAGGTGGTGGCGCTGCTCGGACGCAACGGCGCGGGGAAGACGACGACGATGCGCTCGATCGTCGGCGCGTCCCCGCCGCGCTCGGGGTCGATCACGTACCGCGGCGAGGAGATCACGGGGCTGTCGTCGGACGAGATCAACGGGCGCGGGATCTCGCTCGTCCCGGAGGACCGCCGGGTGTTCCCCACCCTGACCGTCCAGGAGAACCTCCGATTGGCGCACAACCTGGCGAACGACCCGCGGCCGGTCGAGGAGATGTATGACCTGTTTCCGGCGCTCGACGACCTCCGCGGCAGCGACGGGCGGAACCTCAGCGGCGGCGAACAGCAGATGGTGTCGGTCGCCCGCGCGCTCGTTCAGGCGCCCGACGTGCTGCTCTTAGACGAGCCGACCGAGGGGCTCGCGCCGGTGATCGTCGACGACCTCAAGGAGATCGTCCAGACGGTCGTCGACCAGAACGTCACCGTCCTCCTGACCGAACAGAACGTCGACTTCGCCTTCGAGCTCGCCGAGCGGGGGTACATCATGGACACCGGCGAGATCGTCTTCGACGGCACCGTCGAGGAGATCCGGGACCGAGAGGACCTCCTCGAGACGTACCTCTCCGTGGGGACCGCCGATGCCTGAGGAGCTCACCCTCCGCCCGTTCTTCTGGCGGGCGACGCGGCTGTTCCCGGAGACCGAGGTCGTCTCGCGCACTCACGACGGGGTCGACCGCTACACCTACGCCGACTTCGGCGACCGCGTCCGGCGGCTCGCGGCCGCGCTCGCGGACCTCGGCGTCGAGGCCGGCGACCGCGTCGGGACGCTCGGGTGGAACACGCACCGGCACCTGGAGGCGTACTACGCGGTCCCGCTCTCCGGCGCGCAGCTCCACACCGTGAACCTCCTCCTTCAGGACGACAACGTGGAGTACATCATTAACGACGCCGCGGACGACGTGCTGATCGTCGACCGCGACGCGGTGGCGGTCCTCGACCGCCTGTGGGGCCGGATCGACGGCGTCCGCGAGGTCGTCGTCATGGACGACTCGATCCCGGAGACGGAGGCGGACCTGCCGCTGTCGTCGTTCGAGGAGCTGATCGCGGACGCCGACCCGATGGAATCGTGGCCCTCGCTCTCCGAGGACGACCCGGCCGGGATGTGTTACACCTCCGGGACGACGGGGAAGCCGAAGGGAGTCGAGTACACCCACAAGATGATCTACGCCCACGCGATGATGGTGATGACGCCCGCCGCGCTCGACATCGCCGAGGAGGACGTGGTGATGCCGGTCGTCCCCATGTTCCACGTGAACTCGTGGGAGTTCCCGTACGCCGTGACGATGGCGGGCGCGAAGCAGGTGTATCCGGGGCCGTCCCCGGACCCCGCCGACCTCGTCGAGCTGATCGAAGAGGAGGGCGTCACGCTCACCGCGGGCGTCCCGACGGTGTGGATCGACGTGCTCGACCACCTGGACGAGCACGGCGGCGACCTCTCCTCGCTCGAACGCATCGTCGTCGGCGGCAGCGCCGCGCCCCGGGAAGTTATGCGGCGGTACGAGGACGAACACGACGTGACGATCGAACACGCGTGGGGGATGACCGAGACGATGAGCATCGGCTCGGTCTCGCGGCCGGCCTCGGGGACCGCCGACGGCGACCGCGAGGCGGAGCTCGACAAGCGGGCGAAGCAGGGGCTGCTCTCGCCCGGGCTGGAGATGCGGGTCGTCGGGGACGACGGCGAGCCGATCGCGTGGGACGGCGAGGCGTTCGGCGAGCTGCTCGTCCGCGGGCCGACGGTCGTCGGCGAGTACTACGACCGCCCGGAGGCCAACGAGACGGACTTCGTCGCGGCCGAGGACGGGGGCGCGCGCTGGCTCCGCACCGGCGACATCGTCACCGTCGACGAGGACGGGTACGTCGACGTCGTCGACCGCGCCAAGGACGTGATCAAGTCCGGCGGCGAGTGGATCTCCAGCATCGAGTTAGAGAACGCCCTGATGGCGCACGACGACGTCGCCGAGGCGGTCGTGATCGCGGCGCCGCACGAGCGCTGGCAGGAGCGGCCGCTGGCGTTCGTCGTGCCGAAGGCGGGCCGCGAGCTCGACGTGGCGGCGATCCGGTCGTTCCTCGAAGCGGAGTTCCCGCGCTGGTGGCTCCCGGACGACGTGCGGTTCCGCGAGGAGATCCCGAAGACCGCGACCGGGAAGTTCGACAAGAAGACGCTCCGCGAGACCGTCGAGGACCCGGCGCTGCCGTACGCGCCGGGCGACGGAGGTGGCGAATGAGCGACGAGGAGGCGCCGCTCGGCGGGGAGTTGGCGCCGACCGACGCCCTCCCCGACCTCTCGGGGAAGGTCGCCGTCGTCACCGGCGGCGGGCGCGGGATCGGCCGCGCCGTGACCCTCGGGCTGGCCGCGGCGGGGGCGACGGTCGTCCCCTCGGCGCGGACGGCCGCGGAGGTCGAGGCCGTCGCCGACGAGGCACGCGAGTTGGGCGTCGAGGCGCGCGGCGTCACGGCCGACGTGACCGACGACGACGACGTGGCGGCGCTCGTCGAGGAGACCGTCGAGGCGTTCGGCTCGCTCGACGTCCTCGTCAACAACGCCGGGTTCAACCCCGACGACGCGCTCGGCGACCCGACCGAGATCGAATCCGACGCGGTCGACGGCGTGCTCGACGTGAACCTGCGGGGCGCGTTCCGGACCCTCCGGGCCGCCGGCCCGCACCTGCGCGAGGCGGAGGGGAGCGTCGTCAACGTCGCCAGCGTGGCCGGCGAGGTCGGCCTCCCGAAACAGCACCCGTACGTCGCGTCGAAGCACGGGCTCGTCGGGCTGACGAAGAGCGCGGCGATGGACTGGGCGCCGGACGTTCGGGTGAACGCCGTCGCCCCCGGGTACGTCGCGACCGACCTGACGGAGACCCTTCAGGAGAACGAACGGCTCCGGCAGTCGATCCTCGACCGGACGCCGCTCGACCGCTTCGCCGAGCCGACGGAGATAGCCGGCCCGGTCGTCTTCCTCGCGAGCGACGCGGCGAGCTTCGTCACCGGCGAGACGCTCGCCGCGGACGGCGGCTGGACGGCCCGGTAAGTCGCCGGCGGTGGACTCCCGAGTGACCGCCGTCGGCGGAGCCTACAGCCGCTCGGTCTCGCCTTCGACGTACGCGAGCGTCCGCGCCGCGAGCTCGGGGACCTGCGTCTCCATCTTCGGGTACAGCGGGTCGTCGCTGTCGTCGTTCAGGTGCCGCGCGAGGAACATCTCGCCGAGCGCGGCCATCTTGTACGCCGCGAGCGCGCGGTAGAACCGCTCGTGGGCGAACTCGCGGCCCGTCGCCGACTCGTACCGGTCGATCAGCCCCGCGCGGGTCGGGTACCCCTCGCGGGCGGTGAACGTCGACATCAGGTCGGGCATCGCCGGGTCCGGGTCGCCCTCGTCGTACCAGAACAACAGCAGCCAGCCGAGGTCGGCGAGGGGGTCGCCGAGCGTGGACAGCTCCCAGTCGAAGACGGCGACGACCTCAGGTGGGGTCCCGGGGCCGTACATCACGTTGTCGAGCTTGAAGTCGCCGTGGACGAGGGTCTCCGGGTGGTCGTCGGGGACGTTGTCCGCGAGCCACTCGCCGACGGCGACCAGGTCGGGAACCTCCCTGACGGCCTCGGTCGTCTCGAAGGCCCAGTCGAGCTGGCCGGTCCAGCGCTCGACCTGCCGGGCCGTGTACCCCTCCGGGCGACCGAACTCGCCGAGCCCGACCGCCTCGTAGTCGGCCGCGTGGATCGCCGCGAGCGTGTCGACGAGTTCGGCCCCGACCCGCTCGCGCGCGGCCGGGTCGGCGAACCGCTCGGGCTCGGCGTCGCGCAGCACGTCGCCGTCGGCGCGCTCCATGACGTAGAAGTCGCTCCCGAGGACCGCGGGGTCGTCACAGGCGCGCAGCGTCGCGGGAACCGGGACGCCGGTGTCGGAGAGCGCGTCGACGACGCGGTACTCGCGCAGCACGTCGTGGGCCGTGTCGGCCGTCTCGCCGGGGGGCGGCCGCCGGATCACCAGCTCGCGGTCGCCCCACGTGACGAACAGCGTCTCGTTCGAGTGCCCCTCCGCGTGTCGCTCGACGGCGAACGTGTCTACCGGCCCGAACTCCGCCGTGAGGTACGTCCCGAGCGCGTCGTTGTCGACCAGCCTGTCGAGGTAATCGGCGTCGGTCACGGCCGGTCGTCCTCCGTTCGACGCGGGCCGGAGGCAACGGCGGCTGACCGATCTGTACCCGAACGTCTTTTATCGGTTATCGCATATTCAACTAACATTGTAAATCTATTTTTCGGTACATTGGGGATCAGTTTCCCGTAATATAGAATTTTGGGAGAATAGCCGGAACCACTATTTACATTGCTAAATAAGAATCGGTATGGAGTACGACGACATCGGACGCGGACCGGAGGTCGCCGAGGCCGTCAGGGAGTTCGTCGATGAGACGGTGCTCCCGGTCGAGCGGGAGTGGCTCGGTCGGGGACCGATCCCACCGACGGAGATCGAGGCGCTGCGCGACGCCGCGCGCGACGAGGGGATCTACGCCCCGCAGGTCGACGAGGAGTACGGCGGACTCGGACTCGGCTTCCGCGAGATGCTCCCCGTGTTCGAAGAGGCGGGGCGCAGCCTGCTCGGCCCGACCGCGCTTCGGTGTGCGGCGCCGGACGAGGGGAACATGCACACCCTCGAGATCGCGGCCACCGAGGAGCAGAAGGAGCGCTGGCTCCGCCCGCTCGCGGCCGGGGAGATCGACTCCGGGTTCGCGATGACCGAGCCGATGCAGGGCGGCGGCTCGGACCCGAAGATGCTGAAGACGACCGCCGAGAGGGACGGCGACGAGTGGGTCATCGACGGCCACAAATGGTGGACGACGGGTGGACTCGACGCCGACGTGTTCCTGACGTTCGCGCGGACCGATCAGGAGGCGCACCCGTACGCGGGCTGTTCGGTGATCCTCGTGCCCGCCGACGCCGACGGCGTCGAGATCGTCCGGAACATCCCGCACCTCGGCGAGGGGCTAGTGGGGACGACGCACGCCGAGATCCGGTTCGATAACGTCCGGGTCCCGGTCGAGAACACGCTGGGCGAGGCAAACGAGGGGTTCACGCTCGTCCAGCAGCGGCTCGGGCCGGCCCGGCTCACCCACTGTATGCGGTACGCCGGGATGGCCGACCGCGCGCTCGACATCGCGACCGCCTACCTCTCCGAGCGCGAGGGGTTCGGCGAGCCGCTCTCGGAGAAGCAGGGGCCGCGGTTCCGGATCGCCGACCGCCGGACCGAACTCCACGCCGCCCGCACGATGGTCCGGCACGCGGCCGGCCGGATCGCCGACGGCCACGAGGCGCGGATCGAGGTGGCGATGGCGAAGACGTTCGCGGCGAACGTGACGCAGGAGGCGATCGACGACGCCCTCCAGTTCTGCGGCGGCAACGGGATCGCGTACGACCTGCCGATCGCGCGCTTCCACGAGAACGTCCGGCAGTTCCGCATCGTCGACGGCGCCGACGAGGTCCACCGGCGGACGATCGCGCGGGACGCGTTCGAGGACCCGCCGACCGAGGAGCTGGAGGCCGTCACGCGGTTCGGCGAATTCGACTGATCCGGCGACCGACGGCGCCGGTCACTCGTCGTCGCCCTCCTCCTGAAACACCTCGAACAGCTCGGGGTCGGTCCCGAACTTGAGGACGTTCGTCACGACGGAGTTACGGAGGTTGGTGATGAGTTCCCCGTACTCCTTGTAGAACTCGTGGATCCACTTCGACTCCTGTTCGCGGTCTTTGAACATCATGATGGTCTTCCACTGGTAGTCGCCGTCGGAGAGGAAGTACATGAACGTGTGGCGGCTTGACCGGATGTGTTCGAGCGCGTCCCGCCAGTTCTCCTCGAACCCCTCGGGGTTGAACTGGAACTCGAAAAGCGAGAAGAAGAGCTGCTCCTCATTGGGGACCAGCGCCTCCCGGAACACGCCGTCCTCGCGCATTCGCCGGATCGACTCGTTGACGGTGACGTGAGAGACGTCGATGTCGTACTCCTCGTCGAGGAGGTCCCGGAGCCTGCGTGACGTGAGCTGCGGGTCGCGAGCGAGTTCCTGGAGGATGATCGTGTCCCGCTCGGAGAGGTTCCATTCGGGACGCGGCTGTTTCTCGGGCATTCCCTCCGTAAGGGTGGAGCCGTCACGGTAATCAGTATTTGGGCCGCCGTCGCCGGCGGTGTTCAGATAAGGATTGAAAGGTGAGGCGGTACGTTTTCAAAGTGATTCATGCCCGAAAACGACCGCCTCA
>NZ_JBZVGZ010000024.1:0-47403 GCF_058630335.1 Halorubrum sp. SD41 | reverse complement strand
GGCGACGCAAGGACCGCAAGGAGCGAGTGAAACGAGCGACTGAGGACCGCAGCGAGCGTGCGCCCGCCTCGCGGCTGCCCCTTTGAGTCCCACCCCGCACAGCACCGCAACCGCACCTCACACCTCCCCAGCCTCGTCGGCCTCCCTCCGGTCGGCCGACTCCCTCGCGCGTGCTGCTCGCGGCCAAGGGCCGCTCGCAGGCACGCGCCACCGCCTCGTTCATTTATAAACCGTAGCTACGCTGGTCGAAGGCACCCTCGACTACGAGTCGACCACGCTCGACGGGTCGCTCGAACCCGTCTCGTCCGCGACGCGGCCGGGGAGGAACGTCCCGGTCTCCCGGCGGACGCCGAGGAGGAGGGCGCCTCCGGCGAGCAGCGGGAGGGCCGCGCAGGCGGCGTAGATGGGAGTGAACCCGACCGCCTCGATCAGGGGGAGCGACACCATCGGGCCGAGGCCGCCGCCCACGTCGCCGAGGACGTTGTTCGTCCCCGAAGCGCGCCCCATCCGCTCGTCGGGGGTCAGGTCCGCGAGCAGGGCCATCATCGGGCCGCTCGTCCCGCCCTGTCCGGCGCCGATGAAGACGCAGGCGAGGCCCAAAGAGAGGACCGACCCGGCCCGGGCGAGCAGCAGGAACCCGACGAACGAGACGACGAGGAACGCCAGCAGGATCGGCGTCCGGGAGTCACGGGTGTCGGAGACCCGCCCGCCGACGAGCATGAAGAACGCGGCCGAGACGACCGTGCCGGCCATGAACAGCCCGGAGGTGCCCTGCGGGGCGAGGCCGAACAGCGAGATGTCCTCGGCGCCGAGGAACAAAACGAGCGTGGAAAAGAGCGCACCGATGTACGCGAACATCAGCCCGAAGTTGACTAAGCCGACCGTCACGGCGGGGACCGCGGTGTCGACCTCCCACGGCCTGATCGAGTCGTCGGAGCGGTCGGTCGTGACGTGTGTCTCCGGGACGTACCGGTAGGCGACCACGCTGGCCGTGAGCGCGAACGCGGCGGCGACGGTGAACGCGGCGACGTTGCCCGCGAGCGCGGAGACGATCCCGCCGAGCACGAGGCCGGCCGGGAACCCCATCGTGATCCCGCCGCGGACGATCCCCATGTTCGTCCCGCGCGAGCCGCTGTCCGAGAGGTCGGCGGCGATGGTGTAGGCGGTCGCGAACACGGCCGCGGAGCCGAGCCCCCAGAGGACCCGCGCGAGCAGGAACCACGTCTCGGGCGCGACGGCGACCCCGATCGGACCGAACCACTCCTCGGGGCCGACGACCAAGGGACCGGCCGCGACCGTCGGCAGCGAGGCCGCGAGCGGGCGGAGCGACTCGGCGGGCGGCATCGCGAGCGCGACGACGTAGCCGAGCGTGGCGACCCCCTCGACGAACAGGCCGACGACGAACGGCGTCCGCGTCCCGTACCGGTCGACGAGGGCGCCGGCCGGCGCGTTCGCGACGAGCCGCACCCACCGGTTCGCTGAGAGGATCGCGCCGACCACGAACGCCGAGATGCCGAGAACCGCGCCGAGGTTCGGTAAGATTGGGAAGACGACGCCGCCGCCGAAGCCGACGAAGAAGGTGCTCGCGATCACCGCGAGCAGGACCGGCGGCGGCCGCTCGAACCCGAAGCGGGTCATTCGCGGTCGCCCGCGGGCCCGTCGGCCTCAGGGTCGTCGTCCGAACCGTCGGGGTCGTCGTCACCGTCAGAGTCGTCGGGGGTGCGCCGGAGCGCCTCGATAGCCTCGTCGAGCGGCGGTAGTTCGACCCCCTCCGCGAGCAGCGGCCCGACGATCCGCCGGAGCGCCGCCTCCGCGACCTCTCGGGTGTAGCCGTCGCCCTCGGCGTCGCGCTCCGCGCCGGCGAGCGTGATCTGCCGCGTCCGCGCGCCGTCGAGGGTGGCCACGAGCAGGGCCGCCGTCTCCTCGACGTCGACGTCGCGGAAGACGCCGGCCTCGATGCCGTCCGCGAGGATGTCGGCGACGGTCCCCCGGAGCAGCCGGTCGCTGCGCGCCAGTTGCTCGCGGATCCGCTCGTTGAACGGCCCCTGCGTGCGCAGCTCCAGCAGGGCGATGTGGAACGCCTCGCGGTCTGCCTCGTCGGGCGCGAAGACGAACCACCCGACGAACTGGACCAACCGGTCGACGGGCGGGTCGTCGGCGCGGGCCGCGATCCGCTCCTCGGAGTCGGAGATGATGTACTCCAAGAAGGCGACGAGCAGGTCCTCCTTCGTGTCGTAGTGGTAGTGGAGCAGCGACTTGCTCTTCGAACACTCGTCGGCGATGTCCTGCATCGTCAGGTCGGCGTAGCCGTGAGCGCGGAGGGCGCTGTACACCCCGTCCATTATCTCCGCTGCCGCGCTCGGCGAGTCGCTCATTGACTGACCGGTCAGTCAGCGAGCGGTAAATCCCTATCGGTCGGGAGCGTCCGGCGGCGAGTCAGATCGCCGCCGACGCGGCCCGTCGCTCGCGGCGGAACGCGCTCCGGCGCCGCCGCTCGGGGGACGAGAACAGTCGAAAAGCCGATTCGCCTCGGGTGTCGCCGACTTACAGACGGGTGACGTTCGACGCGCGCGGACCCTTGTCCGCCTCCTCGATGTCGAACTCGACTTCCTGACCCTCTTCGAGGTCCGGGCCGCCGACGTCCTCCATGTGGAAGAACACGTCTTCGTCCGCGTCGTCAGTCGAGATGAAACCGTAGCCGCCAGTGTCGTTGAAGAAGTCAACTTCGCCTTTCGCCATTGCGACCGTAAAAGCGGGAGTGGAACATATAAGGCTTCCGCGACGGCCCGCGGCGTGGAACGGCGTCGCATGGAAACGGCGTCGCAGTCGCACGAAAACGGCAGTCGAATGGGCTCTGCTCGGGGGTGCCCACCTCGCCCGCGAGAGGCCGCCGAGTTCCGGGACGCCGGAGCGAGCAACGCCGTGTTAGTAACTACTATACGACCCCGGTTCAGAACCGTTAGGTATGAGTCAGTCGTACAATCGAGGCCTCATCGAGGACTTCGGCCGCTGGCGGGAGTTCGAGGCGGGGATGTGGGCGTGGATCTTCCACAAGTTCACGGGATGGGTGCTCATCGGGTACCTGTTCACGCACATCGCCGTGTTGAGTACGGGGATTCCGGCGGCGGGCGAAAGCGCGGCGGCCATCAACGCGGGCACCGACGTGTACACGCAGACGATCGTCTCCTTGGAGGGGCTGCTGCTCGTGCGGCTCCTGGAGGTCGGCCTGCTCGCGGTGGCGGTGTTCCACATGCTCAACGGGACCCGACTCCTCCTCACCGACCTCGGGATCGGGCTGGACGCACAGGACAAAAGCTTCTACGCGTCGCTAATCTTAACCGGAGCGATCACCGTCGCGTCGGTGCCGACGTTCATCGCGGGGGCGTTCTGAGATGGCCGAGCGCTACTCCTCGTTCAAGTCGGGCGGCCGGATGTGGTTCCTCCAGCGGGTCACGGCGGTCTTCCTCTTAGTCGTGTTGGCGTTCCACTTCTTCCTGCTCCACTTCGTCCACCACGCCGACGAGGTGTCGTTCCTCGCCAGCTCCGCCCGGATGGAGCAGCTGAGCTACTACTCGCTGATGATCCTCTTCCTCGTGACCGCGACGTTCCACGGGGTCAACGGCGTCTACAACGCCTTGGTGAACCAGGGGCTCACCGGCACGAAACGCACCGTGATCAAGTGGACGCTCGTCGCCGCGAGCGTCGTGCTGATCGCGCAGGGAATCCGCACCGCGAACGCGTGGGCGGGCATCGGACTCTACTGAACCGACCATGAGCACGCAAATTCCGAAACAGACCGAGGAATCGACCGAGACCGAGACGGAGCCCGCCTCGAAGGGCGACGAGCGCCGCGCGGAGAAGCGGCGCCGCGCGGCCGAGCGCCGCGAGCAGCGACAGGCGGAGGAGGCCGAGAAGGCGGCCGCCGACGAGGACACGATCGAGCTGAAGGTGTTCCGCTACGACCCGCAGGTGGAGGGGAAACAGGAGCCGCGGTTCGACACGTTCCACGTCCCGTTCACCAAGGGGATGACCGTCCTCGACGCGCTGATGTACGCGCGCGACACGTACGACTCCTCGCTCACGTTCCGGCACTCCTGCCGGCAGGCCGTCTGCGGCTCCGACGCGATGTTCGTCAACGGCGGCCAGAAGCTGGCGTGTAAGACGCAGATCTCGGACCTCGAGGAGCCGGTCCGCGTCGAGCCGCTCCCGCACGCCGAGGTGACGAAGGACCTCGTCGTCGACATGGAGCACTTCTACGAGCAGATGGAGGCCGTCGAGCCGTACTTCCAGACGGACGAGTACCCGGACGGCGAGCTCGAAGAGCAGCGCCAGGACCGGGAGAACCGCGAGAAGATCAAGATGTCCACGCGCTGTATCTGGTGTGGCGCGTGCATGTCCTCGTGCAACATCGCCGCGGGCGACAACGAGTACCTCGGGCCGGCCGCGATCAACAAGGCGTACCGGTTCGCGATGGACGAGCGCGAGGGCGAGGAGATGAAACAGAAGCGCCTGGAGATCATCGAGCAGGAACACGGCGTCTGGCGGTGTCAGACGCAGTTCTCCTGTACGGAGGTGTGCCCGAAGGACATCCCCCTTACCGAGCACATCCAGGAGCTGAAGCGCGAGGCGGTCAAAAACAACCTGAAATTCTGGTAATTCCGACAGACAGTATCAAGGAACTCCGGAACCTACGAGATTACATACCAACAATGCACGAACACGACGTCGTCGTCGTCGGGGCCGGCGGGGCGGGACTCCGGGCGGCGATCGCGGCACAGGAAGCGGGCGCGGACGTGGCGATGGTGTCGAAGCTCCACCCCGTCCGGTCGCACACGGGCGCGGCGGAGGGCGGGATCAACGCGGCGCTGCGCGACGCCGACTCCTGGGAGGACCACGCGTACGACACGATGAAGGGGTCCGACTACCTCGGCGACGCGCCGGCGGTCGAGGCGCTCTGTCAGGAGAGCCCCGAGGAGGTCATCCGCCTCGAACACTGGGGGATGCCGTTCTCCCGCGAGGACGACGGGCGCGTCTCTCAGCGGCCGTTCGGCGGCCTATCCTTCCCGCGAACGACGTACGCGGGCGCCGAGACCGGCCACCAGATGCTCCACACGATGTACGAGCAGGTGGTCAAACGGGGAATCACGGTGTACGACGAGTGGCACGTGATGGATCTGGCCGTCACCGACGAGGACGACCCCGCGGAGCGGACCTGCCACGGCGTGGTCGGGTACGACATCCAGAGCGGCGAAATTAGCGGCTTCCGCGCCAGGGACGGCGTCATCCTCGCGACCGGCGGGATGGGGCAGGTGTTCGACCACACCACCAACGCGGTGGCGAACACCGGCGACGGCGTCGCGATGGCGTACCGCGCGGGCGTCCCGATGGAGGACATGGAGTTCATCCAGTTCCACCCGACGACGCTGCCGTCGACCGGCGTCCTCATCTCCGAGGGCGTCCGCGGCGAGGGCGGAATCCTCTACAACGAGGACGGCGAGCGGTTCATGTTCGAACACGGCTACGCGAACAACGACGGCGAGCTCGCCTCCCGCGACGTCGTCTCCCGCGCCGAACTCACCGAGGTCAACGAGGGGCGCGGCATCGAAGACGAGTACGTCCACCTCGACATGCGCCACCTCGGCGAGGAGCGCATCCTCGACCGGCTGGAGAACATCCTCCACCTCGCGGAGGACTTCGAGGGCGCCGACGGGCTCACGGAGCCGATGCCGGTCAAGCCCGGCCAGCACTACGCGATGGGCGGCATCGAGACGAACGAGTTCGGCGAGACCGTCATCGACGGGCTGTACGCCGCCGGCGAGTGCGCCTGCGCCTCCGTCCACGGCGCGAACCGCCTCGGCGGGAACGCGCTCCCGGAGCTCATCGTCTTCGGCAAGCGCGCCGGGCGCCACGCCGCCGGCGAGGAGATGGGCGAGGCCGAGGTCACGACCGGCCGGTCCAGCGACTGGGAGCCGGCCGACTACGAGTTCGGCGTCGAGGTCGGCGAGACGGACGGCTCGGACCCCGCCGCGGCCGACGGCGGCGCGGTGGCGACCGACGCCGAGAGCGTCGTCGGGGGCGCCGTCGACCGGGCGCAGGAGCGCGTCGACGAACTGCTCTCGCGGAAGGGCCGCAACCACGCGGAGATCCGCTCCGCGGTCCAGGAGACGATGACGGCGAACGTCAACGTGTTCCGCGAGGAGGGCCGGCTGGAGGAGACGCTCGAAGACCTCCGCGAGGCCCGCGAGGCGTACAAGGACGTCGCGGTGTCGGACCCGTCGCGGACGTTCAACACCGACCTCATCCACACGATCGAGACGCGGAACATCCTCGACATCGCCGAGGCGCTCACGATGGGCGCGCTCGCCCGCGAGGAGTTCCGAGGCGCCCACTGGCGCAAGGAACACCAGGAGCGCAAAGACGAGGACTGGCTGAAGCACACGCTCATCTCGTGGAACGACGGCGAGCCGGAGCTGTGGTACAAGCCGGTCGTCCTCGAGGGCGAGAACAAGACGTACGAACCGAAGAGCCGCTCGTACTGAGCCGGCCGCCGACGTTCGGCCGCTCGCGACGCGGGGGTCCCGCGCGGACCTCGCCGGGCGCCGTCGCGGACCCCCGCGCCTCGCCCGATCGATCCGGATCGTTCACGGTTTGCTATCCGTCGACGATCGAAATCTGGCGTCGATATTCGTCGATTGAGCGTTCGTCGATCGACGTGCTTCGTTCGGATGTGCCGTTTTCGCCGGAGGCAAGCGCTTTCGAGCGCCTTCTAGAGTTTCGACGATTGTTGAAATGGGGGTTTATTATCGTCGAACTCAACGGATCGGACAAGATGTTAGAAGCCGAAACCGCGTCCGCGACGGCCCCGGCGCTCCCCCGGGAGCTCCAGTCGCCCCGCGCCAAGCTCGTGTACCTCTACCTGACCACGAACGGCGACGCCACGGTCTCGGAGATGGGCGAGTCGCTCGGGATGAAGAAACTCTCCCTGTACAGCATCCTGAAGACCCTCCGGAGCGAGGGGCTCGTCGACTGCGACGGCGACTGTTACGTGCCGAACTGACGCGGCCGTTTTCTCGACGCGGGGTCGGCGGGGAGACCCGCCTCGCGCCGGAGCGTTTAGGGGCCCACAGCGCCCACTCCGACCGTGGACGCGAACCAGACGGAGTTCGAGAACCCGTTCGCGATGGACACCGACTGCGAGAACTGCGACGAGCTGTGCGGCGCCCGCGACCGCGTCGTCCACGGCTACGGCGACGTCGGCGCCGAGTTCCTCGTGGTCGGGACGGCGCCGACGGCGGCCGCCGAGCGCAACGGCGTCCCCTTTACCGGCGAGGGGGGCGGCGAGCGCGTCCAGTCGATATTCGGTGACCTCGGCTTCGTCCACTCGGAACCGGACGCCGCGGAGCCGGACGTCCAGAACATCTTTTTCACGAACCTGACGCGGTGTCGACACCCGGACCGCGACCCGACGGACCGGGAGGTCGACACCTGCGAGCCGTTCCTCAACGCGGAGATCCGGATGATAAACCCGCAGATCATCGTCCCGGTCGGCGAGCGGCCCCTCCGCGAGCTGGCCGTCGAGTACACGACGCGCCGGCCGGACTCCTTCGACGTCGACGCCGAACACGCGACGACGATCCGCGGGCGCGGGTTCGAGCTGGTGCCGATGAAGGAGCCGGCGGAGATGAGCGACGACGAGGCCGACGCCTTCCGCGATCACATGCGCGAGAACGTGTTGAGCCGCGACTACCGGCAGACGAAGGGACGGCAGAGCCGCTGAGCGGTCGGCGGCAGGGTGGCGCGTTGCGGCCGGTCGACGCGCCGTCGTCGTTCAGTCGTCGAGGTCGACGTCGTCTAAGATTCCCTCGGTCGCCTCCTTGCTGTCGGCGCCGAACGCGCAGTCGACGAGGATGTGCCCGCCGAGCGTCGACGGCGAGATCACCTGATCGGCGCCGGCGCGGCGGAGCTTGTCGACGTTCTCTCGCTGGGTCACCGCCGCGACGATCCGCACGTCCGGGTTGAGCTGGCGGGCGGTGAGGATGGCGAGCGCGTCGCGCGCGTCGTCCTCGGTCGCGGCGACGACCGCGCGGGCGCCGTCGAGGTTCACCCGTTCGAGCGGGTCGACGTCGCTGGGGTCCGCCGTGAACACCGGGATGTCGCGCTCCGCGAGCCGCCTCGCGGCGGTCTCGTCGGGCGTCACGACGGCGTACTCGACGCCCTCGCGGGCGGCGAGCTCTTCGAGAATCGGTTCCGTCAGGTCCCCGTAGCCTAAGACGAGGACGTGGTCGTCGAGGAGGTCGATCTGTCTGTCTGTCATCTTTCCGAGCGCCTTGGAGAGCTGCGCCTCGATGGCGGGCGTGAGGAGGACCCCGAGCGCCACCGCGAAGGCGGCGACGTTCATCACGAGCGAGGAGAGCACGAACAGCTGCGCGATGTCGGCGGCGGCGCCGGCCTCCGGGGTGATGTCCCCGTAGCCGACCGTGGAGGCGGTGACGACGGTGAAGTAGAACGCGTCGACGATCGTTTCGACGTCCCTGAACTGGTCGCGGAGCGCGTACGTGCCGACCGTCCCGTACGAGAGGGCGGTCACGAGCGCCGCGCCCGCGGCGAGCTGGGTCGGCGACGGGGAGAATTTCCGGTCGAACCGCCCGCGGTTGTAGAGGAGGGCGGGCAGCGACAGGACGGACAGCGCCACCAGCGGAAACGAGAGGACCGACGCCTGCATCAGCCCCTGAATCGCGGTCAGCGGGAGCAACACCGCCGTGGAGTACCAGCCGACGCGGTAGCCGTTCTTCAGCGCGAAGCCGCTCCCGAGCATCGAGAACCCCGTGATCGTCCCCGTGAACCCGACGGTCTGTCGGACGAAGTCGGGGACCAGCGGGGCGAGCGGCCCGGAGACGCCGAGCCCGCCGATCTGGGCGAGCCCGGCGAGGATCGACAGCACCGCGACCGCGAACGTCAACAGGATCGACGCTCGGACGGTCACCCAGTCCCGGGTCAGCTCCATACCCCCGCGTCGCCGAGACCGAACTTAAACCCCGCGAGGGCGAGCGAGTCCGGCGTCCTCCACGGCGTCGGCGCCGCGACCACCGCGCCGCGACTCCCGCGACGCGATCCGCGCCGACACACGTTTAACCGCCCCGCCGGTTGAGGGGCGTATGTCGCTGCCCGTCGAGATCGCCTTCGGGATCTACCTCGGCGTTATCACCGGGATCGTCCCCGCGCTGGTGGCCGGGACCCTCGGGTTCGTGTTCAAGTACGTGACGGACGTGACGATCCCCGGGCTCGGGGTCGTCGTGCTGTCGCTCGCGATCGCCGGGATCAACGGCGGGCTGCTCGCGCTCAACGACGAGACGATCCGGTCGTCGGAGCGCGCGCCGGCGATCCTCACGGCGATCGTCGTGGTGTTGATGCTCTCCATGTACGCCCACGCGCAGGGGGACCGGCTCGGCGCCAGCGTCCCGAAGCGCATCTCGCTCAAGCAGCTCCGGGACCGGACGCTCTCGACGGACGTGATCGAGCTCGTCGGCGGTCGGGGACGGGTCTCCGTCGAGGTCGCCGGCGAGGTGAACGACATGGAGGGGTACCCGCCGCTGCCGGCCGACACGCGCCGCGCGATACTCGACGGCGACTGGACGTTCCCCGCCGACCTCCCACTCGCGGAGCTCGAAGACCGGTTCGCGGAGCGGCTCCAGACGGAGCTCGACCTCGCCGACGTGGCGGTTCGGATCGACGAGAAGGCGCGCGCCACCGTGGCCGCCGCGCCGCCGACCGGAGCGCTCTCGAAGCGCGTGCCCGCCGGGAAGCGCGCGGTGTCGGTGTCGGCGCTGGTCCCGACCGGCATCGCCCGGGGCGACGTCGTCCGCGTGATCACGCCCGACCTCGACGCCGAGGGCGCCGTCATCGCCGCCCGGTCGGGCGGGAAGCCGGAGCCGGGGGCGGGGGCAGCGTCGAAGCCCGCTCCCCCCGCGGGCGAGGACCCGGACCCCGACGACGACGCTCGGACCGACGGCGGCGAGGGCGCCGTCTCCCCTCCGCCGGCGGCGACCGCCCCGACCACGACCGGCGGCGAGGGGCGCGTGACGCTCGCGCTCGACCGCTCCGAGGCGGCGGCGCTCCTCCGCGCCGACCGCGGTCGCGTGCTGGTGCTGTCGCGGGGCACCCGCCGCGAGTACGAGCTCACGGCCCTGCTGCGCCGGGCGGGGAAGCGGTTCCGGAGGGTCACGGTCGCCGCCGGCGGGCCGCTGGACGGTCACACGATCGGCGAAGCCGAGGTCCGCGAGGCGTACGACGTGGCCGTCCTCGCCGCCCGCCACGAGTCGTGGACGATCGCGCCCGACGGCTCGCAGGCGCTGTCGGCGGGCGACGACCTGTTCGTCGTCGGGAGCCGCGACGCGCTCGACCGCTTCGCGGAGGTGGCCGCGTGACGCTCGCGCTCGGCGCCATCGCGGGCCCGGGGGCGGTCACCGCGATTGTCGGCGCCGTCGACCTCGGCCTCGTCGCGAGCGGCCTCGCCGTCGCCGCCGTCGACGTGGGGTTCGCGCGGCCGCGACAGGCGGCGGTCACGCTCGTCACGTTCGCGGTCGTGGTCGCGCTCGTGGCCGCGGGCGCGGCGCTCGCGTACCGCTGGTACTTCCGCACGGAGATCCCGGAGGGAGTGACCGGCCTGATCGGCGTCTCGGTCGTCGCCTTATACCTCAACACGACCTCGCTGGGGTCGGTCGCCGTGGGGGACAACCCGGCCCTCCTCGCGCCCGAGAGCGTGTTCTTCAACCTCGTCTCGCTCGGCGTCGCGGCGGTGATCGCTCCCGTCGGCCGGTACGCGGGCGACCGCCTCGCGGTCGACGTGTTCGCGCTCTCCGGCGCCAAGCAGCTCGAGGGAGAGCTGAGCGGGGTCGTGCGCGCGGTCGGCCGGTTCACCGCGGTGACGCTCCCGCCGGCCGACGAGATCGCCGACATGGACACGTACGACCCCGTCTCGCCGGAGAAGAAGACGGAGCTCGCGGAGACGACCCTGCTGTTCCCGCGAAAGCTCTCGGCGGCGGAGCTCCGCGACCGGCTCGTTACCCGGCTCAAAGACGAGTACGGCGTCGGCTACGTCGACGTCGACCTCGACGCCGACGGGACCGTCGAGTACTTCGCGGTCGGCTCCCGGGCCGCGGGGCTCGGCCCGACGCTCGCGCCGGGGTCGGCGGCGGTCGCGGTGTCGGCGGACCCCCCGAACAACGCCACCGTCGGCGACACGGTCCAGCTGTGGCGCGACGACCCGGAGCCGAAGCGCGTCGCGACCGGCGAGCTGCGCGGCGTCGCCGGCGACGCCGTCACCGTCGCGCTCGACGAGTCGGACGCCGAACGCCTGACCGAGGAGGACGGCTACCGGCTCGTGACCCTCCCCGCGGAGCCGCAGGCCGACCGCGAGTTCGCCTCCCTGCTGCGCACCGCCGACGAGACGATGGCCTCCGTCGCAGTCGGCGCCGGGAGCGACCTCGACGGGAGCACCGTCGGCGAGGTCGGGGCCGTCGTCGCCGCGGTCCGCCCGGCAGAGGGGCCCGTCCAGCCGATCCCGCCGCGCGCGTACGCCTTCGGCGCCGGCGACCTGGTGTACCTCGTCGGCAGGCCGGACGCGATCCGCCGGTTCGAGACGGCCGCCGCGTCGCCGGCCGACGCGGGCGCGGAAGCCGGGGGGACCGAGACGCCGTCCGCGGCCGCACGCGACGCCGAACTCGACGACGGCGACGGGGAAACCGACTTGGACGAGGGAATCGACTTCGGCGCGGAGGCCGAGGTCGACGAGGGAACCGATTCCGACGGGACGCAACGCTCTTGAGTCGGCCGCGCGGGGATCCGCCATGGAGTGGAAGCTGTTCGCCGACCTCGCGGAGATCGCGGGCGACCGCGACGTGACCGTCGACGCGGAGCCGGGCGACACGGTCGGCGACGCGCTCGACGCGCTGCTGGACGCGCACCCGGACCTGCGTGACAGGGTGATGGAGGACGGGACCGTCGCGGACCACATCAACGTCCTGCGGAACGGGCGGAGCGTCCGCCACGACGAGGGGCTCGACGCGACGCTGGAGGCGGGCGACGAGCTCGCGCTGTTCCCGCCCGTGAGCGGCGGGAGCGCCGGCCGATAGATCGGTCGTTTCAAACGCGCGCCGATCCCATCCGGAGCCATGACCGACAGCGACGAGGAGGCGGGAGGGGGCGGCGACGGCGACGAACACGGCGGCCACGAGCCGCATCGCGAGGAGTTCGGCGAGGACCCGGTGGGTCACACGCGAGCGACCGCCGGGATGACGGTGAGCGAGCTCGTCGACGGCTACGGGGACGCGGGGATCGGCGCCGCCGCCGTCAACGAGGCCGGCGACGTGCTCGCGGAGATGTTCGAGAACGACGACTGTACCGTCTTCCTCTCGCTCGCGGGCGCGATGGTGCCCGCCGGGATGCGCCGGATCGTCGCCGACCTCATCCGCGACGGGTACGTGGACGCCCTGGTGACCACGGGCGCGAACCTCACCCACGACTCCATCGAGGCGATCGGCGGGAAACACCACCACGGGCGCACCCACGACCCGGAGAAGACGCCCCGCGAGCACGACGAGGGGCTCCGCGACGAGGGGGTCGACCGCATCTACAATGTCTACCTCCCGCAGGAGCACTTCGCCGACTTCGAGGGCCACCTCCGCGAGGAGGTGTTCCCGGCGCTGGAGGGGGAAGACGCCGTCTCCATCGCGGACCTCACGCGCGAGCTCGGCCGCGCGAACGCCGCGGTCAACGAGCGCGACGACGTCTCGGAGGGGCCGGGCGTCGCGGCCGCCGCCTACGAGTGCGACGTGCCGATCTACTGCCCGGCGGTCCAGGACTCGGTTCTGGGGCTTCAGGCGTGGATGTACGCCCAGACCGCCGACTTCACGCTCGACGCCCTCGCGGACATGACCGAACTCACCGACCTCGCGTTCGAGGCCGACGACGCGGGCTGCCTGCTCGTCGGCGGCGGGGTGCCGAAGAACTTCACGCTCCAGACGATGCTCGTCACGCCGCGCGCGTACGACTACGCCGTCCAGATCACGATGGACCCGGAGGCGACCGGCGGGCTCTCCGGCGCGAGCCTCGAAGAGGCGCGCTCGTGGGGGAAACTGGAGAAGGACGCGCGCAACGCCTCCGTCCACGGCGACGCGACGGTGATGCTCCCGATGCTTATCGCTGCCGCCCGCGAGCGCGTGGAGTAGGAACGCGACCGCAATTCCGACCGAGTCATTGTTTATAAACCGATCCGCGGTGGCGCGTGCCTGCGAGCGGCCGGAGCGAAGCGGAGGCCGCGAGTCGCACGCGCGAGGGAGTCAGTCGCCGGAGCGAAGCGGAGGCGACTGACGAGGCTGGGGAGGTGTGAGGTGCGGTTGCGGTGCTGTGCGGGGCGGGACTCAAAGGGGCAGTCGCGAGGGCGGCGTAGGCGACGTAAGTACCGCAGGGAGGGAGCGATAGCGACCGACCGAGGAACGCAGCGAGCGTACGTCGCCCTCGCGGCTGGGGGTTTGACAGTGTCCGCCACCGATCCGTCAGCAGCCATTTATAAGTAAGCGGCTGGGGCTTTGGCGGTGTCCGTCACCGATCTGCCAGCAGCGATTTATAAGTAAACGACTGGGGCATTGCCGGTGTTCGCCGTCGATCCGTCAGCAGCGATTTATAAGTAATCGGCCGAGGTTCTGGTGGTGTCCGTCACTGCCGATCGGTTTTCCCAACCAACTGAGCAATCGAGAATGTCCACCGAGTTAAGACCGAACTATTCCCGCCCGTCCAGATCCATCGCCTCGGCGAGCAACGCGTGCGAGTCGAGCGCGTCGTCGTGGTCCGGCACCGTGTGCTGGATCATCATTTCGTCGACGCCGACGCGGTCGGCCAACTGCTCCAGCAGCCCCGAAATCGTCTCCGGACTCCCGGAGATCGACCGCGGCCACTCGTCGTCGTCCAGCGTCGCGGGCGTCGGCTCGGGCGCCCCGCCGAGCTCGTCGACCGCCTCCTCGACCGTTGGCATCTCGTCGCCAAGCTCGCCGCGCCGCATCCGGCGGAACGTCGCCTCGGCGGGGGCGCGTCGCCGGGCCGCGGCCTCGTCCGTCTCTGCCGCGACCGCGTTGACCGCCACCATCCCCCGCGGCTCGTCCAGCCCCCCGACTCCACCCTCGGGGTCGAACGCCTCGCGGTACGCCGCGAACGCGCGCTCGGCGAACCCGGGGCGGATGAAGCCCGCGAAGCAGTAGCGCAGCCCCAGCTCGCCCGCGATCTCGCCGCTGGACGGGCTCGACCCCAGCACCCAGGGCGTCGCGGGCCCGGCGTCCGATCCCGGCACCGAGAGGTCGGCGTACTCGTGCCCGTCGGGGTAATCGCCGCGCAGGTGGTTGACGACCGCGGTGATCCGCTCGCGGTGGTCCTCGTTCGGGTTCTCGACGCGGCGGTCGGTGCCGAGCGCGCGGTCCGAGGCGGGCGAGCCGTTCGCGCGCCCCATGCCGAGGTCGACGCGGCCGGGCGCCAGTCCGTCGAGGACGCCGAACGACTCGGCCACCTTGAACGGGCTGTAGTGGTTCATGAGGACGGCCCCGCTCCCGATCCGGATCGACTCCGTCGCGCCCGCGAGCCGGCCGAGCAGCACCTCGGGCGTGGTGCCCGCGAGGCGGTCGCCCATCCCGTGATGCTCCGCCACCCAGAACCGCTCGAAACCAAGCCGCTCGGCGTGTTTCGCGGCGTCGACCGTGTTCTCGAACGCGTCCGCCGCGGTGCCGCCGCGGGGGACCGGCGAGAGGTCGACGACTGAGAGGTCCATGTCCCGACTCGGCCATCGCCGCGGGAAACGGTTTGGGTGCCGGCGGGGGCGTGGCGAACCGCAACCCCGGACCATGCGGTGGCGCGTGCCGACGAGCGCCCGACAGGGCGCGAGTCGCACGCGCGAGGGAGTCGGTCGCCGAGCGGAGCGACGGCGACCGACGAGGCTGGGGAGGCGCGAGGTGCGGTGCGGTTGCGGTCGGGCGGGACTCAAAGGGGCAGCCGCGAGGACGAAGCCCGGCGCAGTAAGCACCGCAGCGAACGGAATGAGCGAGGAGCGCAGCAAGCCGCGCGACTCCTCGCGGCTGGGGCTTTGGCGGCCTTCGCCGCTCTTCCGTCAGCAGGCGTTTATAAGCAAGCGGCTGGGACTTGGAGGTGATCGCCGCTCCCCAATGCTCTATTTATAAACCCGCCGCTCACCGAGCAGAAGCGAGAAGAAACCGAAGAGACCGCGTCGTCAGTTGTCGCCGGTCTTCGACTGCCAGGCGTAGTCGCGCCGGGAGGCGGAGTCGCCGAAGCCGCACGAAGAGCAGCGCTCCTTCTTGACGTGGTAGGACTTCTCGCCGCAGCGTCGACACTTCACGTGAACCGTCTTGTTCTTTTTCCCCTGAGAGGGCGTACCTGCGCCGGTCATGCTTTGATGGTGACGACGTTATCGCCGCGTATAATCGTTGTGTCTTCGATCGCGACCGCGAACTCGCCGTCGAGGTCGTCGTCGACGCGGTCGTCCACGTCGGCCTCCGGCTCGATGACGACGTTCATGTGTTGGTCGTAACCGCCGAGGACGCCGTAGTACGTCGTGCCGTCCTTCAGGTGTACCGTCACGGGCTCCTCGAGCGACGCTTCGAGCACGTCGAGGGGTCGTCCACTCATTGTCCGTATCGCCGCCCGTCGCGGTAATAAAAATACCGGGACGAAGCCCCGAAACCGGTCGGTTTGACACGAACGCGCCCTCCGACCGACCGCGAACGGCCGCTCACTCCAAGCGCTCCCGCACGAACTCGGCCGCCGGCGGGACCGCGTTCGCGTACAGCGCGGCGTACGCGAGCTCGGCCTGGCTCCGGCGGACCGAGCCGTACCCCTCCGCGATCCGGTCGGCGACGTACCCGACCGCCTCCACCGCCGGACGGACGAGCCGGGTCGCCAGCGGACCGCCGCCCTCGACAGCCTCGGCGACCGCGGTTCCGGCTCGGTCCGCCGCCGACCGGACGGACGACTCCGAGGGGACCTCTCGGTGTTCTCCGTCGCGGATCGCCGCTACGGCCCTCCGGTACGCCTCGATCTCGGCCAGTGCGACTCCGGACTCGACCGCAGCGGTGGCGTACTCGTCGGCCTCGACCGCCCGCTCGACGTCCTCGACGGCCGACTCGGTCCGGAGGTCGCTCACCGCCACCAGCTCCTGTGCCACCGTGCCGCTCAGGTCCTCGTCGGCGAACGGCTCCTCGCCGCCGGTCCGCTCCCGGACGGTCGCACGCGTCCGGATCACCGACCCCCGCAGCCCGTCGGCGGCCGCGACCAGCGACGCCCACTGTGGCGTCGCCCCGTCGCGCCCGTCGAGGTACGCCTCGCGGAGCCCGGCAGCGTCGGAGATCGCCGCTCTCGCACGCTCGACGCGCGCGACCGCCTCGCCGGCGCGGAAGGGCTCGGCGACCGGGTCGTCCGGGTACGTCACGCGGGGGGCGACGTGCCCCTCACACTCCGCGAGCAGCGACTCGATCGGCTCGTACGCCAGCACCGCCGCCGTCGGCGACTCGGCCCGGTACTCCAGTCCCGACGCGAGCGCCCCGCGGTCGTCGCGGACCGCGCGGCGCCGGGCGATCAGATCAGATCCCTCGTCGGCCCCGGTGGCGGCTCGGTACGCGCCCCGAACCTCCGCGGCGTCCTCCCGGCGGCGCCGCCACGCCGAGAGCGCGTCGACCGGCCAGCCGTCGGCGACCTCGGCCTCCACGCGCCGCATCGCCTGTTCGCGGTCGTCGGCGATCGCCTCGGCGACGCCGGCGTTGGGGAGCTCCGGGCGGACCGGCACGTCGTCGAGCAGCCCGCGGGCCCGCGACTCGTGGGCCTCCGCGAGCGACGCGGGGACCGTCGCCGGGAACGGCGACGCCGGCCATTCGACCGGTCCGACGACGTCCGCCGGGAGCGACGCGGGCGCCTCTCGACGCTCCTCGCCGCCGCCGAACGGGAGCCCGGAACAGCCCGCGAGCGCCGCCGCGCCCGCCGTCGCGACCCCGGCGAGGAACCGGCGGCGCGAGTTCGACGCTCGACCCGAACTCGAATCGCGGGTCACGCGCCGTCACCCCCCGTGCCGGACGACGCCGACGCGTTGAAGACGGCCGGCGGTTCCGGCCCCTGACAGGACCCGCTCATGCCGCTGCCGCTCCCGGTCGAGCGGTCGGCGGCGACCGGGAGCCGGATCGCGAACCCGACGGTGTGGGTCTCGTCGGCGTCGCACTCGACGTCCGCGGGACGGTACGCCTGACAGAAGTCGGCGTGCGGGTGGAGGTCGTCGTCCGCGAGCTCGTCCGGCTCGACCGAGACGGACCGGAACCGGACCTCTCGACACGCTCGCACGGGCATCGTGAGGAGGTACGCCGACGCCGACTCGAAGTCGGTCGCGGCGAGGAACGACCGAAGGCGCTCGCCGGCGTCCGTCTCGGCGAAGGCGAGCTCGGTGAGGTCCTCGTCGGCGACCAACACCCGTCGCGTGCTGCGGCGCTGAAACGCGCGCTCGTCGGCCGAGAGCGACGGCAGTTCGTCGCCCGAGGCGACGAGCGCGCCGCCGCTCTCGTCGCGGACCTTCTCGAGGTCGTAGCCGTCGATCCGTCGGTTGGTGGTCGGGTAGCTGTTCGACGCGGTCTCGCTGCCGGCGCAGCCGGCCAGGGCGGCGATCCCTGACGCGGCCGCGAGGAGGGTTCGGCGGCGGGGAACGTCTGGCATCGCCGGCCGTTCGGCGGAGAACGTGATACGCTTTGCGGGACTCGCCCGGTGATTCCGTCGTCACCGCATTCGGACGCGCACCGCCGCCGCGCGACCGAACCCGGGAGTTTTTAACGTGCGCGGGAGTACGCCGAGGTACCACACTCCCGCGGGACACGGTGAGTCGCGGCGACTCGGCCGTAGCGGGGCCTTCAACGACGCGCGGTAGGACGTAGCGCTGACGGCTCCTTGCGGGGTTTCAGTGATCGGCGCCGACAACGGCTCCGACACCAACACACCATGGAAATCGAAATTGCGACACTCGGCGGTTACGAAGAGGTCGGTCGACAGATGACGGCGGTCCGTGCGGGCGAGGACATCGTCATCTTCGACATGGGCCTGAACCTCAGTAAGGTCCTCATCCACGACAACGTGGAGACCGAGAGCATGCACAGCCTCGACCTGATCGACATGGGCGCCATCCCGGACGACCGGGTCATGAGCGAACTGGAGGGCGACGTCCAGGCGATCGTCCCCACCCACGGCCACCTCGACCACATCGCGGGGATCCCGAAGCTCGCCCACCGCTACGACGCGCCGATCGTCTCCGCGCCGTACACGATCGAGCTGGTCCGCCAGCAGATCGAAGACGAGGGCAAGTTCCAGGTCGACAACGACCTCGTGAAGATGAAGCCGGGCGCCACGATGGCGATCGGCGACTCCGAGCAGGTCGAGATGGAGTTCGTCAACGTCACTCACTCCATCATCGACGCGATCAACCCGGTCCTCCACACGCCCGAGGGCGCAGTCGTCTACGGGCTCGACAAGCGGCTGGACCACGACCCCGTCATCGGCGACCCGATCGACATGGATCGGTTCCGCGAGATCGGCCGCCAGGACGAGGGCGTCCTCGCGTACATCGAGGACTGTACGAACGCCGGCCGGAAGGGCCGAACCCCCTCCGAGTCGTACGCGAAGAAGCACGTCGAGGACACGCTCAAATCGATGGAGGACTACACGGGCGGCATCGTCGCCACCACGTTCTCCTCCCACATCGCCCGCGTGAAGACGCTCGTCGAGTACGCCCGCGAGATCGGCCGCCAGCCGGTCCTGCTCGGGCGCTCGATGGAGAAGTACTCCGGCACGGCCGAGCGACTCGACTTCGTCGACTTCCAGGGCGACGTCGGCATGTACGGCCACCGCAAGTCCGTCGACCGCGCGTTCAAGCGGATCATGAAGGAGGGGAAGGGGAACTTCCTCCCCATCGTCACGGGCCATCAGGGCGAGCCGCGCGCGATGTTGACCCGCATGGGACGCGGCGAGACGCCGTACGAGATCGACGACGGCGACAAGGTCGTCTTCAGCGCGAGCGTCATCCCGGAGCCGACCAACGAGGGGCAGCGCTACCAGAGCGAACAGCTGCTCCGGATGCAGGGCGCGCGCCTCTACGACGACATCCACGTCTCCGGGCACCTCCGCGAGGAGGGCCACTACGAGATGCTTCAGGCGCTCCAGCCGCAGCACGTCATCCCCGGTCACCAGACGCTTGAGGGCCGCTCGCCGTACGTGAACCTCGCGACGTCACAGGGGTACAAGCTCGGACGTGACATCCACGTCACGCAGAACGGGAGCGTCATCCAGCTCGCCGAATGACGAGCGAGACGAAGGAGGCGCGGGTGTTGGAAGCCATCCGCGAGCGGCGTGACCTCGTCAACGCCGCTATCGACGAGGAGCTGCCGGTCCAGGAGCCCGAGCGGCTGTACGAGGCGACCCGGTACATCCTCGAGGCCGGCGGGAAGCGGCTCCGCCCCACGGTGACGACGCTGGCCGCGGAGGCGGTCACCGGCACCGAGCCGATGGGCGCCGACTTCCGCGCGTTCCCCTCGCTCGACGGCGACGAGGTCGACGTGATGCGGGCCGCGGTCGCCATCGAAGTGATCCAGTCGTTCACGCTGATCCACGACGACATCATGGACGAGGACGACCTGCGCCGCGGCGTCCCCGCGGTCCACGAGGCGTACGACGTCTCGACGGCGATCCTCGCGGGCGACACGCTCTACTCGAAGGCGTTCGAGTTCATGACCGAGACGGGCGCGGACCCGCAACACGGGCTCGAAGCGATGCGAATGCTCGCGTCGACCTGTACCGAGATCTGCGAGGGGCAGGCGCTCGACGTCGCCTTCGAGAGCCGCGACGACATCCTCCCCGACGAGTACCTAGAGATGGTCGAGCTGAAGACCGCGGTGCTGTACGGCGCGTCGGCCGCGACGCCCGCGCTGCTGCTCGGCGCCGACGAGGACGTCGTCGACGCCTTATACCGGTACGGGATCGACTCCGGGCGCGCGTTCCAGATCCAAGACGACGTGCTCGATCTCACCGTCCCCTCGGAGGAGCTCGGCAAGCAGCGCGGCTCCGACCTCGTCGAGGGGAAGGAGACGCTGATCACCCTCCACGCCCGCCAGCAGGGGGTCGACGTCGACGGCCTCGTCGACGCCGACACGCCCGCCGAGGTGACCGAGGCGGCCATCGACGACGCGGTCGCGGCCTTAGAAGAGGTCGGCTCCATCGAATACGCCCGCGACACCGCCGCGGACCTCACCGAGCGCTCGAAGGAACACCTCGAACTCCTCCCCGAGAGCGGCTCCCGGAGCCTGCTCGAGGACCTCGCGGACTACCTCATCGTCCGCGGCTACTGAGAGCGAACGAACACCGCTTTACCCCCGGCGCGCGTTCGGTCGACCGTGTCACGGTACCGAGACGTCCTCTTGTTTTTCACCCTCGCCCTGCTGTGGGGCGGCTCCTTCGTCGCCATCGAGGTCGGCCTCGACTACTACCCGCCGGTGTTGTACGCCGCCTACCGGTTCGACGTGGCCGCGCTGGCGCTGATCTCGTACGTGCTGCTCACGCAGAACGAGCCCCTGCCGCGGACCCGCGGCGACCTCGCCGCGATCGGGTTCAGCGGCGGGCTCTCGGTGGCCGCGAACAACTCCCTGCTGTTCGTCGGCCAGCAGTACACGACGAGCGGCATCGCCTCGATCACCTACAGCCTCGTCCCCATCGCGACCGCTGCGGTCGCGGCCGTCTGGATCGGCGGGGCTGACCTCGACTCGCGCGGCGCGGTCGGGGTCGTCCTCGCGTTCCTCGGCGTGGGGCTCGTCGCGCAGCCGGACCCCGCGAGCCTCGGCGGCGGGGTCGCGGTCGGCGTCGGGCTGATCGCGATCGGCGTGGTCGCCGTCGCGGTCGGCAGCGTCGGCCTCCGGACCGTCGAGACCTCGTTCTCCAGCGTCGCGCTCACCGGGTGGGCGATGGGGTTCGGCGCGCTCGCCATCCACGCGCTCAGCCTCGGCGTCGGCGAGAGTCAGCGGCTCCCCGCCGCGGCGCCGCGCGCGCTCGTCGCGCTGGCGTTCCTCGGGCTGCTCTCGTCGGCCGTCGCGTACACCATCTACTTCACGCTGCTCGACCGGCTCGGCCCCTTCGAGATCAACCTGGTCTCCTACGTCGTGCCGATCGTCGCCACCGTCGCGGGCGCCCTGCTGCTCGCCGAGCCGGTGACGCCGTTCACCGTCGCGGGCTTCGCGGTCATCGTCCTCGGGTTCGGCCTGCTGAAGCGCCGCGAGATCGCCGACGCGGCCGCCGGGATCCGGTTCCCGGGGTGAAAGAGAAGCGTCGCGGCCGCAGCGCGTCGACTTAGCCGTGTCGAGCCGCACGGGCCGCACCGGGTCGCATCGCGCTCCGCGGGGCCGCGGAGCGCTACGCGGTCGCGTTCCCGGACGGCTCGGGCGGTTCCGGCGGCGGCGTCGCGCCACCCGGCGGGACCGCGCCGCCGGGGCCGGTCGGGCCGAACGACACGTTGGGCTCCTCGCCGGTCACGAGGAAGTCCGCGACGTTGCCGATCAGGACGCCGTTGTCGGCGCGGCCGGCGTTCTCCGGTTCGAGGAAGCTGGAGTCGCCCACCACCGCGAGCGAGTCGCTGCGGACCGCGACGCCGTAGGAGCCGGCCTCCCGGGTCGTCGAGAGCCGCGACGTCTCCGCGGTGGCCAGCGTCGCCGGTCCGTCGGCGACGCCGACGGGCGCGGCGCCGCGGAGGACGACGCGTTCGACGCCCTCCGTCAGCGCCCCCGGTCCGGTCGGCTCGACGAGCACGCTGAGGTAGTTCGCGTCGTTGTTCTCCATGTCGTACACGTAGCCGGCCTCACCGTAGACGCCGAACGGCGAGCCGAACTCGGTGAGCGCGCCGGCGCCGCCGGGGTCGCTCGTCACGAGCGTCCGGCCGCCGGCGTCGACGAACGACTCGACCGCGTCGGCGTCGGTCGCCGACAGCGCGCCGGGGTTCGTGGTGACGAACGCGTCCGCGTCCGAGAGCATCGACGGCAGCGGCTCGGGGCTCGCGATGCCCGCGTAGAACCGGACCTCGTGCCCGTTCTCGACGAGCGCCGCGGTGAGCGGCGCGACGCCGCGTCGGACGCCGCCGAGCGACCCGATGTCAGCCGTCGCGGGCGCGTCGCCGTCTTCGATCGGCAGGATGGAAGTCCCGCCGCCGAGTCCGGCACTGCCGCCGCCGAGGTGGATAACGACCGTGTTCGACGGCTCGCTGCTCTCCATCTCCACCTCGCCGCCCTCGCTCACCGTCTCCGGCTCGACCGCGTCCAGCTGCCAGTGGTCGTCCGCGACCGGCTCCGTCTCGGGCGGCGCGTCGTCGAGGACGACGCCCCCGACGGCCGCGACGCCGACGATCGCGAGGAAGACCAGGGCGAACGCGCCGACCGTCGTTCGCAGGTCGACGCTCATTCGCCCGCACCTCCGTTCGCCGCGACCGCGGCGTCGATCGCCGCGGCGGAGTCGTCGCCGATCGCGGCCGACTCGTCGCCGTTCGTCGCGTCCGCGTCCCCGGCCGTCGCCGCGTCGGCCTCGCCGCCGTCCGCGGGCAGCCGCGCGGTGTAGCTCGTCATGACGACGTCGTCGCCGACGGTCTCGTCCCACGCCGCCGGAGCGACCGCGAGGATGAGCCCGTCGCCGAGTTGGTCGTCCGACGCGTCGGCGACGACGACCGTGCCGTCGTCGCGCTCTAACAGCGAGAGGCCGCCGGGGATGCGGCTCTCGGTGCGGCGGGTGTCGACCGCGTAGTCGTCGAGTCCCGCCTCCGCGGCGGCGTCCGCGACCGCGCCGCCGACGAAGCCGAATCGGTCGGCGAAGCCGTTCTCGACCGCCTCGGTGCCGAGGTAGGCGTCGGCGTGCGCGATCGCCTCGCGGTCGAGCTCGATCTCGTCGCCGCGCTGCTCGAGCACGTTCGCGATGAAGAGGTTCGCGAGCGTCTGTCGGCGCTCGCGCTGGGTGTCCGGGTCAGTACCGGCCTTGTCCGGGCCGGTCGTCCCGGCGTTCGGCCCGCTCGGGGTGGGCGCGGTGCCGGCGACGCCGACGCTGCCGACCGCCTGCGCGGAGGGCGCGACGTAGATCCGGTCGGCGGGCGCGATCGCGAGGTAGGCGCCGGACGCGCCCAGCGTGTCGACGGCGGCGTACACGGGCATCACGGACGCGGTGCGGTCGACGGCCGCGTACATCCGCTCGCTTTGCGCGGGCAGGCCGCCCCCGCTGTCGACCTCCAGCACGACCGCCTCGATCGAGTCGTTCGTGCGGGCGTCCCGGAGGTTGTCCTCGACGTGTTGGGCCGTCCCGGAGTCGATCGCCCCGTCGATCTCGATCACGGCGACCGTCCCGTCGGGCCCCGTCACGGCGCCGTACACCCCGGGCGCGACGAGCAGCCCCGCGGCGACCGCGAGGACCGCCGCGACCCCGACCGCGTGTCGGGTCTCGATCCGGTCGAGTGGCGACCCGGACGCGTCGGCCGCGGTCGGTCGGTCGGTCGTCGTCCGCGGTGGATCGGCCGCCGTGGACGATCGATCCGGGCTCGCCGGCTCCGCGTCGTCCGTCGGTTCGTCGGGAGTCCTCGAAGGCGAGTCCTCGGAACTCATCGACTCGTCCTCGTTCGATACCGCTGTCGTGGCGTGTGGTCTCTCGTCGTCATCGTGGATTCGCTCGTACGTCTGTTACTGGTCGATACGGCTGTAGCGCTCTCAAGGTCGGCGGGCTCGCGCCCGGCGGCGTCACTCTCGCGTTCGACGCTCTCGCGTCCGGCGGCGTCGCTCTCGCGTTCGACGCTCTCGCGCCCGGCGGCGTCGCTCACGCGTCGGCCACCTCGATCGGGTCACCGACGGTCCCGCCGAACAGCGAGGCGTGGGCGGCGAAGAGGTCGCTCTCGGCCGCGGCGTCGACGATCACGGTCCGCCCGTGTCGGGTGACGGTCGCGTCCGAAAGCGAGGCCTCGCCCTCGCGGGCGGCCCGCGCTATCGCCTCGGCGGTCTCCCTGTCGAGGCGTCGCGGGTCCGCGACCGCGCCGTACCGCAGCGCGACGGTCGGCTCACCGGTGTCTGCGCCACCGGTGGCGGATCCCCCGTCGGTAACGCGGAGCGACGCCCCGACGGCGCCCGAGGCGTCGACCGCGGTGCGGAGCTCGTCGGGCGCGTCGGCGAGCACGCTCCGGAGGTGATCGCGGGCGTCCGGCCCGAGGTCGACGCACACCGTCGCGTCGCCCCCGAGCAGCGAGGGGAGGGGGCCGTAGCTCGCGGTCGCGCCCGCCCGCCGCGGCGCTCCCCCGCCGGCGCTCTCGCCGATTCCGGCGTCGCGGTGCGCCGCGGCGACGGCGCCGGACGGGCCGTACGCGGCCACGAGTTCACCGGGGGCCACGCCGACCGCCGACCCGAGGCTCGGCGCCCGGAACCGGGCGAATCCCGAGCCGTCGTCCGCCTCGCGAGCCACCTCGGGGTCGGCGTCGAGCTCGGCGGCCAGCGCGGCCGCGTCGACGTCGCCGACGGCGACCGCACACCCCTGCGGCCCGCCCGCGGTGAGGGCGGCGCCGCCGGTCGCCTGCCGCACGGCGGCGAGCGACGCGCTCTCGTACCGGTCGAGCAGTCGCCGGAGTCGACGCCCGACCCCGCTCGGCAGGCCGGTCGCCGTCAGAGCTGCGGGGTCGACCCGGCCGGTCACGACGGTGTCGACGGCGTTCGACGCGGCCGCGGCCGGGTCGTACGTCCCGGCGGCGACCGCCGATCGAGGTCCGTCGGCTCCGGCGGCGTCGCGGCCGCTCGTCGCGTCGCCGTCCGTCGACTCGCCGCCGCTCGCTCCGGCGCGGGTCGCGGCGGGTTCGACCGCGAGGGTTCCGTCGGGCGGCGGTTCCGAGGTCAGTGCGTCGATCGGTCCGCCGACTCCCAGCCCGGTCGCCGCGAGCGCCGCTAGGCGCTTCGCGAACGTTCGCTTGGAGGGCATCGTTTCACGTGACTCCTGACAAGTAATAATACTACCGGGTGGCAGCCGTCGGCGGATCGGCTTCGGCGACGGCCGAGCCCCGTTCAGTCGTCGAGCGCGCGGACGTCGTCGAGAATCTCGACGGCGTGGTCCTCGGGGGAGACGCCCTCGTAGGCCAAGACGACGGTCCCCTCGTCGTCGAGGACGTACGTGTTCCGGAACACGCCGTCGAAGGCCTTCCCGAACATCGACTTCTCGCCGTAGGAGTCGTACGCGGTCGCGACCTCGCCGTCGGGGTCCGAGAGGAGGGTGAAGGGGAGGTCGTACTCGGCGGCGAACGGTCGGAGGTCCTCGACGGGGTCGTCGCTGATCCCGACGACGGCGACGTCGGCCGCCTCGAACGCGTCCCACTCGTCGCGGAAGCCACACGCCTCGGCGGTACAGCCGGGCGTGTCGGCGCGCGGGTAGAAGTACACGACCGTGTGGCCGGCCGCGGCCGGGTCGACGGTGACCGTCTCGCCGCGGTGGTCGGTGAGCGTGATCTCGGGTGCGGAGTCGCCCGGTTGGAGCATACGGACGCACTCTTCTCAAACCGGTTAGGGGATTCGGTCCCTTTTTACGGGGCTCTCGCATCCTACCGGTATCGATGGCGTGGCAACCGACGCCGTACACGGCTCCGCTGCTCGTGGCGGCCGTCGCGTCGTTCGCCTTCGCCGCGTACGCGGTCGGGAACCGCTCTCGCGGCGGCCACGCCCTCCTACGGAGCTTCGTCGGGGTCGCGGGCACCGCCGGCGTCTGGTCGCTGGCGTACGCGGCCCAGCTGTCGGCGACGTCGCTCGATCTCACGCTGTTTTTCAACCGCTTCGTCTGGCTCGGCTCCGCCGGCTTAGCGGTGGCCTGGCCCGCCTTCGTCCTCTCGTACGTCGACCGGACCGCGTGGCTCGCCCGCCGCCGCTTCGCGCTCTTCTGGGTCGTCCCCGTCGCGGTCGCTACCGCCGTCTGGACGGTCGGCGTCGACCCGCTGTTCTACGTCGCTCCGACCCTCGTCGACGCCGGCGGCTTCCGGGTTCTGGAGTACGCGCCGACGCCCGCGCTGCTCGGGTTCGTCGGCTACACCTACGGGGTCAACCTGTTCACCTTCGCCGTCCTCGGCTACGCCGCGGTCTCCCGCGACGGCGTGTTCCGCCGGCAGGCCGCCGTCCTCTTCGTCGCCGGCGTCGCGCCGCTGTCGCTCGGCGCGGCCGGCATCGCCGGGCTCGTCGGGCCGGACAACGGGTTCGTCGACTTCACGCCGATCGCCTTCAGCGGGACCTCGGCGCTTTTGGCGTGGGTCGTGTTCCGGTACCGGCTGCTCGACGTCTCGCCCATCGCCCGCGACGCGGTGTTCGCGAACCTCTCCGACGGCGTCGTCGTCTGCGACGCCGACGGCCGGGTGGTCGACAACAACGACCCGGCCGAGGCGCTGTTCCCGGACGCGGAACTCGGCGTCCACGCCGACGAGGCGTTTGAGGACGTCCCGGCGGTCGCCGACGCGGTGGCGGAGGCGGCGTCCGACGACGAGTTCCGCGTGACGGTCGACTGCGACGGCGCCTCCCGGTTCCTGACGGTCGACGTCCACGACATCACCGGGCCGGGGACGACCCGCGGCGGAACGGTCCTGCTGTTCCGCGACGTCACCGAACGGGAAACGCTCCAGCGGCGCTACCGCGCGCTCATCGAGAAGTCGCCGAACGTGATCGCGGTCTGCGGCGAGGACGGCCTGCTCCGGTACGTGAGCCCGTCGATAGAGCGGCTGCTCGGTCACCAGGCGAACGAGGTCGAGGGGCGTCCGGTCATCGACCTTGTCCATCCCGAGGACCGGCGCGAGGCGCAGCAGGCCTTCGAGCGCGCCTTCGAGGGCGCCGAACCGCAGTCGCTCACGCACCGGATCGCGTGCGCCGACGGCAGTTGGCGGCGGTTCGAGACGGTGATCGAACGGCTGTTCGCCGACACGCGCGAGGTCGTCATCACCGCCACCGACGTCACGGACGCCCGGCGGTACGAGCAGCGGCTCCAGGTGTTGAACCGGGTGCTTCGACACGACCTGAAGAACGACACCAACGTCATCGGCGGGTACGCCGACCTGCTCCGCGACCACGTCGACGAGGAGGGCGATCCGTACCTCGACATCATCGACCGGAAGGTGCGGACCCTGACCCACCTCAGCGACCAGGCCCGCGAGATCGACGTCGCGCTCCACAGCGACGCCGGCCGGACCGAGATCGACCTGGCCGCGCTCGTCGATCGCCTCTGCGACTCGCTGGAGTCGTCGTTTCCGGAGGCGACGGTGACGGTGTCGGTCCCGGACTCCGCGGTCGTCTCCGCGGACGAACTCCTGGAGTCGGCGATCCGGAACGTGTTGGAGAACGCCGTCGTCCACAACGACGGCGACGACCCCCACGTGGAGGCGACGGTCGTCGCCGACGGCGACCGGTTCCGGATCGACGTGGCCGACGACGGCCCGGGGATCCCGCCGGTCGAGCGGACGGTGTTCTCGGAGGCGCGGGAGACGGCGCTCGAACACGCGAGCGGCCTCGGCCTCTGGCTCGTCCACTGGATCGTCACGGAGTCCGGCGGCGACCTCGAGATCGACACCCGCGAACCGACCGGGACGGTGGTGCGGATGTGGCTCCCGCGATCGAACGGCGAAAACGGATAACCGGGCTACGCGTGGACGCGCACGACGTGCCCGCCGCAGCCGCACTGCTCGACGTACTCCCAGTCGACGTCGCCGCCGAGTTCCGCGTCGAGCGCCTCGAAGAGGTACTCCTCGGGGTGGCCGTGGTCGCCGTGGGTGACGAGGTTGACGTGGTTGCCGGCGGCCGTGTGTTCGACCGCGTCGATCGCCTGTCGGACGAGCAGGTCGCGGTCGTCGGCGTGTTCCGGGCCTTCGAGGTTCGCGGACCACGAGTTCTCGTGGACGCGATCGGTCACCGGGTCCGCCCCGTGGTCGTGGTCGTGGTCTGATGGCGTGCTCGACATGTCCGATCCGACGCGCTCCGGCCCCGTACGTCTTCGAGCGAACATGTTCGCGGGGAGTCCGGACGCTCGGCCGCGGCGCCCGGACCCGTTCGGGGGGAGCTACATCACCCCGGGGCGCCACGACCGATCCATGAGCCCCGACCCGTTCGACGACGCGGACGAGCGGCTGGACGCCCGCGAGATAGACGGCGAACCGTTCGGCGACATCGTGGCCGCGCTCGACGGCCTCGACGACGGCGAGTCGCTGTGCCTGGTGAACAGCTTCGAGCCGGTGCCGCTGTACGACGTGTTAGCGGAGCGCGGGTTCGCCCACGAGACGGCGGCCCCGGCCGACGACGAGTGGCACGTCGAGATCACGCGCGCCTGAACGAGGGGCGATCGACCGCCCTCCGCAACCTCTTTGCGCGCGGTCGCCGAACCCGGACCCATGAGTCACGGACCCCTTGACGAGGACGCGGTCGAGAGCTACCGCGAGGCCGGCGCGGTGCTGGTCGAGGCGGTGAACGAGGCCCGCGAGATGGTCGAGCCGGGCCGGACCCACCTCGAGGTCGCCGAGTGGACGGAGGACTTCGTGCGCGAGCAGGGGGCCGGCCTCGCCTTCCCGGTCAACGTCAGCGTCGACCCGGAGGCGTCGCACGCGACGCCCGGCCGCGACGACGAGACGGAGTTCGGCGACGAGATGGTGTGTCTCGACGTCGGCGTCCACGTCGACGGCTACATCGCCGACGCCGCGGTGACGGTCGACCACAGCGGGAACCCGGAGCTCGTCGAGGCCGCCGAGATGGCGCTGGAGGCCGCGCTCGACGAGGCCGGCCCGGGCGTCGAGGTCGGCGTCGTCGGGCAGGCGATCGAGGACGTGATCCGCGGGTACGGCTACACGCCCGTGTTAAACCTCTCCGGACACGGCGTCGAGCGCTACGACGCCCACACCGGCCCGACGGTGCCGAACCGCGGGGTCGACCGCTCGGTCGAGCTCGAACCGGGACAGGCGGTCGCCATCGAGCCGTTCGCCACCGACGGCCGCGGGAAGGTCGGCGAGGGGACCGACGAGGAGATCTTCGAGCAGCAGGGGTCCGCGAGCGTGCGCGACCGGCGGGCGCGGCAGGCGCTCGAAGAGATCGAGGGGTTCGACGACCTCCCGTTCGCGGCGCGGTGGCTGGAGACGGACCGCGCGGAGATGGCGCTCCGCCGCCTGAAGCAGGCGAACGCGATCAAGGGGTACCCCGTCCTGAAGGAGGACGACGACGCCCTCGTGAGCCAGGCGGAGCACACCCTCCTGGTCACCGAGGACGGCGTCGAGGTGACGACGGCGGGCATCCACGGCTTCGACGACTGATGGACCGGATCTTCGCGCCGTGGCGGATCGAGTGGGTCGAGCGCGACGCCGACCCGATCGACGGCTGCCCGTTCTGCGTCCTGCCCGGGCGCGAGGACGCCCGCGAGGCGCGAATCGTCGCGCGCAGCGACCGCAACTACGTCCTCCTCAACAACGCGCCGTACAACCCCGGCCACGCGATGGTGATCCCGGACGCGCACGTCGAGGACCCGACCGACCTCGACGACGCGACGCTGCTCGACCACGCGCGGCTGAAGGCGGCGACGCTCGACGCGCTGCGCCGCGACCTGGAGCCGGACGGCGTCAACACCGGCCAGAACCTCGGCGGCGACGCCGCCGGCGGCTCGGTCGACCACCTCCACACGCACGTCGTCCCGCGGTGGAGCGGCGACACGAACTTCATGCCCGTCACCGGCGACACGAAGGTGATCGTGGAGGCGATAGAGCGCACCTACGACCACCTCCACGCCGGGTTCGCCGCCGACGAGAACGTTGTCGATTCGGGCGACGCCGACGCGGGCGACGCCGTCGAACTCGACTTCGACGTCTGAAGCGGCGGTGTCGATTACTTATAAATAAACGACGCGGTGGCGCGTGCCTGCGAGCGGCCGGAGCGAAGCGGAGGCCGCGAGGAGCACGCGCGAGGGAGTCGGCGGTCCGGAGCGAAGCGGAGGACCGCCGACGAGGCTGGGGAGGTGTGAGGTGCGGGGCGGCGCTGTGCGGGGTGGGACTCAAAGGGGCAATCGCGAGGACGAAGCAGGACGACGCAAGGACCGCAAGGAGGGAGCGATAGCGACCGACTGAGGACCGCAGCGAGGCGAGCGAGTCGTCGCGACTGGGGCTTTGGAGGTGTTCGCAGTCGATCTCAGCATCAATTATGTGACTCTATGGAAATGATTACTAAGTAATATATCCTGACCGAGCGTGGTCAGTACAGGGAGCTCACAAATTGCTCGATACATACTACTCGCAGATCGTTAAAACAGAGTATAAACTGACATTCTTTGTTTGAGTAGTCAGTCGCAGGCAGGATACGTGTCTACGGTAGGTTCCCTATCTTCTATGGTGATTGCCAACCCACTTCCGTTTGAGATATCGATTTGTTGAGGATCATACTCTGTACCAGACACGCTGAGTATCACGGAATATGTGCTTTCGGCCTCTAAACGTACATCAATTTGCGTTTGGTCGTCGTCACTGATAGATGGACCCACGCTGTATTCTTCAGACAACACAGTTTCCCGTCTTCTTCAATGAGGATATCAAGATCATACCGCTGGTCGTCTTCGTTAAATATGATAAGAGGAGCAATTCCATTACAGGCGGACTCCTGAGGAGTATCAGTAAAAGACACGCACCCTGAGAATCCAACTGAGAGCATGGCTGTCGTCGATGATAACAACTGACGACGATTCATTCTATATACCGTAGATTTCCGTCGTTATACTCATTTGTTACTTTATGTCCTTTTGTGGCCAGCACTGATAACTCACAGACCGAGGTCGGTCATCACCGATTATCGTCGATCCACTCGCAGAATGCTTCGAAATTCTCCGCACCGGCATCATCAGCAATATCATGGAGCGTTCCAATGCTGATCGAGTCGTGGGCCGGAACAGTCACGGTACGCGTATCTGCGTTCTCATGGCTTTCTGGTGGGTCCCATCGAAGAATCAGGTGATCCCCTGTGGTACGAACGTGCCGAAAACCACCAACGTTCACCAGAACTTTGTACACATCTTCACCGGAAAAATCCCGCGTCACCATCGCTACTGCAAGACATCGGGAAGCTCATCGCTCTGTGACCGAGCGACTTCGGGATCGACGCCGAGATCGCGGATTTCGTCGTCGGTCGGTGCGCGACCCCCGTCGCCTTCGATCGCATCGACGACAGCGTCGAGATTGTCAAGCGCGGCATCCCGGCTCTCTCCCTGCGCAGTCACACCGACCCGGAGGTCGCGAGCCGTCCACTGTCCATCCGGATTCTTCAGTAACCGAATTTCTCTGTCAGGATCGTCTGTGTCGCCCGGATCGGCCCTTGCCATGCGTCTCATTACCCCACCCAAGCGCAAAACATTTCGGGAGCGGCGCTGGCTCATCCTCACGCGTATTTAAAAACTGTCAGATCGCCGAACTCGGGGCGGTCGCCTATCTCTTCTGGTCGACATTAGTACACCAGCTCGCCGGAGATGAACTTCCGGGTGCGCTCGTCGGACGGGTCGTCGAAGATCGACTCGGTCGGACCGATCTCCGTGATCCCGTCGTCGAGCAGCACTGCGACGCGGTCCGCGACCCGTTCGGCCTGGTGCATGTCGTGGGTCGCGACGACGACGCCGATTCCGCGGCCCCGCGCCGCGCCGATCGCCTTCTCGATGACGGCCGTATTCCGGGGGTCGAGGTCAGAGGTCGGCTCGTCGAGCAGGAGGACGTCCGGCTCGTACGCCAGCGCGCGGGCGAACGACACGCGCTGGGCCTCGCCGCCGGAGAGCGAGTCGGCGTGTTGCCCCACCTTCCCGGCCATCCCGACCACGTCGAGCGACTCGTGGACCGCGTCGGCGACGCCGTTCGACCGGACCAGGCCGGCGAGCCCGTCGCGGAGCCGCTCGCCCCACGAGCGGCGGACGCGGAGCCCGTACTCCACGTTGCGGGCCACGCTGGCGTCGAAGAGGCTCGCCTCCTGGAACACCATCCCGATCCGGCGGCGGAGCGCGCGGCGCTCGGCGGTGTCGACCGCCCACGCGTCGGTTCCGTCGAGCGAGACCGTCCCCTCGTCCGGTTCGAGCGAGAGCGCGAGCAGGCGGAGCAGCGTCGTCTTGCCGACCCCGGAGGGGCCGATGACGGCGACGACCTCGCCCGGCTCGACGTCGACGGAGAGCCCGCTGAGGACCGTCTCGTCGCCGTACGACCGCGACCCGTCGGTGACGCGGAGCATCAGCGCTGGACCCCCCGGTCGCCGAAGCGGACGACGACCGCGTTGACGAGCAGCACGAGCGCGACGAGCACGGCGCCGAGGACCATCGCGGTCTCGTACTGGCCCTGGCGTGCCTCCAGTTGGATCGCCGTCGTCAGGGTCCGCGTCTTCGAGATCCCGTCCGCGCTCGTGATGTTGCCGCCGACGATGAGCACGGAGCCGACCTCGCTGATGGCGCGGCCGAACCCGGCCAGCACCGCCGTGGCGATGCCGTACCGCGCCTCCTTCAGCACGACGAGCGCGGCGTCGATCCGGGTCCCGCCGAGGACGCGCGCGGCGTCGCGGACCCCGTCGTCGACGCCGCTTATCGCGGCGAGGCTGATCGCCGTGATCGGCGGCGTCGCGAGGACGAACTGCGACATGACCATCGCCTGCTTGGTGAAGATGAGGTCCAGCGCCCCCAGCGGCCCCTGGTTCGACACCGCGAACAGGACGACGAGCCCGACGACCACGCTCGGGAACCCCATCCCCGTGTTGATCACGGACTTGACGAACCCCTTCCCGGGGAACTCGGTGAACCCCAACACGACGGCGGTCGGGATGCTGACGAGCGTGCTCAGCGTCACCGCGAGGACGCTCACGTACAGCGAGACGAAGATGATGCTCCGAACGTACCCGTCTCTGAACGGGAGGTCGATCAGGGCGAGCGCCTGCCCGTCGCCTCCGCCGAACAGGGCAGGAGTCAGCCGGGCGGCGGGTTCGAACAGCGCCGGCGTCAGCTGTGCGGTCGATTCGAACGGCACGACTACTCGTCCGAGTCGTCGCTACTCCAACCCTCCGGAACGTACTGCTGGAAGTCCGGGTCCTCGGAGACCGCCCTGGGGAAGAACAGCTGCTCGCCGTTCACCTGGTATTCCGAGATGGCCTCCTGGACCTCCGGGCTGGTGATCCAGCCGATGTACGCCATCGCGAGGTCGTAGTTGGCGTTGTCGTGGACGCCGGGGTTGACCGCCATGATCCCGTACGGGTTCGCGAGGATCTCCGGCCCGCCCTCGATCGGGCCCTGAACGAGGATCGTCAGGTCGATCTCCGAGCGCTGCGAAATGAACGTTCCGCGGTCCGACAGCGTGTACGCGCCCTGCTGGTTGGCGATGTTCAGCGCCTCGCCCATCCCGGTGCCGGTCTCCTGGTACCAGTCGCCGCCGGGCTCGGTGCCGGCCGCCTCCCAGAGGTTCAGCTCCTTCGTGTGCGTGCCGGAGTTGTCGCCGCGCGAGACGAACGTCGCCTGTGCCTCGGCGATGGCGGTGAGCGCGCCGGTCGCGGAGCTCATCCCCTCGATCCCGGCGGGGTCGCTCTCGGGGCCGACGATCACGAAGTCGTTGAACATCAGGTCCCGGCGGTTGATCCCGTACCCGTTCCGCATGAATTCGTCTTCGAGCCCGCGGGCGTGGACCATCACGATGTCCGAGTCGCCGTTGCGGGCGGTCTCCAACGCCGCGCCGGTCCCCTGCGCGACGGCGTCGACGGTGACGCCGTACATCTCCTCGAAGTCCGTGTGGATCTCGTTTAAGAGTCCGGTGTCGTACGTGCTCGTCGTCGTCGTGAGCGTCAGCGTCTCGCCGGCGACGCCGATCGACTCCTCGGCGTTTTCGCCGCCGCCGGTCCCGTTTCCGCCGTTCCCGTCGTCGCCGCTCATCGACGAACAGCCCGCCGTGCTCGCGATCGCTCCGGCGCCCAGTGCGGCCACGAACCGCCTCCGTTGTATCGGCATAGATACAACGGTGGGTCGATACCACATATAACTTCCGTGCCGCGGCAAGCGACGGGGCGCGGCCGGTCGAAAACGCCATGACGGCCCGGCCGCATCCTCCGGACATGAGAGAGCCGACCGAAACCGGTCCGGACGCGGCCGCGGGCCGCGGGCGCGCGGCGCTCATCGAGGACGGCGTCGAGTTCGACGGCCGCGACGCGGCGCTGCTGCGCGCGGTCGAGGCGGCGGGATCGGTCGCGGGCGCGGCGTCCGAGCTCGGTCGGTCGCGCGCCCGCGCCCTCTCGCGGATCGAGACCTTGGAGGGCGCCTACGGGACGCTCGTCGAGCGGCGCCGCGGCGGGGAGGGCGGGGGCGGGAGCCGGCTCGCCGCGGCCGGCCGCGCGCTGCTCGACCGCTACGACCGGCTTCAGGCCGTCCTCGCGGCGGCCGCGGCGGTTCCGGAGACGGTGCTCGACGGCACCGTGACGGCCGTCGACGGCGAGCTCGCGGTCGTCGACACCGCGGTCGGGGAGCTGTCGGGGCTTCACGGCGGGGCCGGCGACGGTGCGGACGGCGACGGGAACGATGACGGTGGAGGCGACGGGAGCGACGGAAGCGGCGGAGTCGGCGTCCGCGACGCGGTCCAAGTCCGGATCGGCGCCGACGCGGTCACGGTCAACGACGCGGACAGCGCGGTCGATCCCGACGCGACGAGCGCGCGGAACCGCCTCGACGGGCGGGTCTCGGCCGTCGACCGCGGCGAGACGGTGTCGACGGTCCGGATCGCGGTCGAGGCGGCGGACGCGGTCGACGACGGGGACGCCGTCGAGGTGGCCGCGCTGATCACCGCCGAGAGCGTCGACCGACTCGACCTCGCCCCCGACGACCGGGTCTCGATCCGGTGGAAAGCGACCGCGACGCGGCTGGTGGCGCACGCGGAGTGACGTTCGGGCGCGCTCGGGTACGCTCGGCTTCGGACCGTCGATCCGTGCCACCCGCTCCCGCGCAAGCGAACGGTTTTTGCGTCGACCGACGGGAGAGGTGGTATGGACGAGGACACCCCCGAGGGGGCGACGCCGGGCGGCGACGGGCGCGAGTCCGCCGCCGGCGAGGCGCCGGCGCCCCCCCGGACCGACGGCGGGACCGAGCGCGCGGACGAGCCGACCGAGGAGGTCGCGCTCGACCCGTGGGGGTCGGCGTCGGTCGGGGACTACGCGGACCTGTTCGCGGAGTTCGGCATCGAGGCGTTCGACGAGGTCGACGACGACGTGCCGGACCCGCACTACCTGATGCGGCGGGGCGTCATCTTCGGGCACCGCGAGTACGACGCGGTCGCGGAGGCGATGGCGAACGACGAGCCGTTCGCGGCGCTGTCCGGGTTCATGCCCACCGGCGACCCGCATATCGGCCACAAGCTCGTGTTCGACGAGATCATCTGGCACCAGCAGATGGGCGGCGACGCGTTCGGCCTCATCGCCGACCTCGAAGCCCACTCCGCTCGGGGGATGTCGTGGGACGAGATCGACGAGCACGCGCGCAACTACCTCCTGAGCCTCCTTGCGCTCGGGTTCGACGCCGAGGAGGGGGAGCTGTACCGCCAGTCGGACAACCGGGCGGTCCAGGACCTCGGGTTCGAACTCGGGTCGAAGGCGAACTTCTCCGAGTTCGAGGCGATCTACGGCTTCGACGGCGAGACGAACATCTCGCACATGCAGAGCGTGATCACCCAGACCGCCGACATCCTCTACCCGCAACTCGTCGACGAGCCGAAGCCCACCGTGATCCCGGTCGGCCCCGATCAGGACCCGCACGTCCGGCTCACCCGCGATCTGGCGACCCGGGTGCGCTACTTCAAGGTGACCGAGGCGTTCGCCTCCTTCGAGCTGGACGACGACGAGCGACGGCTCGTGCGGGCCGCCTACGACGCGCTCGCGGCGGACGCCGCGGACTCGGAAAGCGACGTGCGCTGCGAGGACGCCGCCGCGTGGCTCGCGGAGTACGAGCCGCCGGAGAGCGACCGCGAGAGCGTCGACCTCGCGGCCGCGAAGTCGAGCGCGCTCGACAAGCTCGAAGCCGGCGGGAAGGAGCCGCTCCGGCCCCGCGTGCGTTTCTTCGACCGCAACGCGACCGACGAGGCGTTCGAGGCGCTGATCGACGCGGTCGACGGCGAGAAGCGCGTGTTCGAGGGCCACGTCGACGCGTTCGACCTCACCCGGAGCGAGGCCGAATCGGTCGCCCGGGCGGTCGAGATCGACCACGACGGGTTCGGCTTCCGCCAGCCCTCCTCGATCTACCACCGCTTCATGACCGGGCTCACGGGCGGGAAGATGTCCTCGTCGGTCCCGGCGAGCCACATCTCCCTGCTCGACGACCCCGAGGACGGCTACGACAAGGTGAAGGCCGCCACAACGGGCGGCCGCGACACCGCCGAAAAGCAGCGCGAGCTCGGCGGCGAGGCCGACGAGTGCCCCGTCTACGAGCTGTACGCCTACCTGCTCGCGGGCGACGACGACGAGCTCACCAAGACCGTCTACTCCGAGTGCGTCAACGGCGAGCGCCTCTGTGGCGGCTGTAAGGAGCAGGCCGCGGAGCTCATGCGCGAGTTCCTCGAAGACCACCAGGAGAAGCGCGAGGAGGCCGAGGAACTGCTCGACGACCTCGACATCGACCTCGACTCCGACCGGCGCGGCACCGGCGGCGAGCACTGAGGCGTTTCGTGGCCGGGTCGCAGGCCGATTTACACGTCATTTATAAATGAACACTGCGGTGGCGCGTGCCCGTGAGCGGCCGCCATCGGCGGCCGCGAACGGCACCGCGCGAGGGAGTCAGTCGCCCGAAGCGGAGCGAGGGCGACTGACGAGGCTGGGGAGGCGTGAGGCGCTGTGCGGTGCGGGGCGGGACTCAAAGGGGCAGCCGCGAGGGCGCAGTAGGCGACGTAAGCACCGCAGGGAGCGAACGAAGTGAGCGACCGAGGAGCACAACGAGCGTACTGCGTCCTCGCGGCTGGGGCTTTGGAGGCGTCCGCCGCGGATCTACTGTCGGTTGTTTATAAGTAAGCGACTGGGGCTTTGAAGGCGTTCTCCGCCGATCCGCAACCAATTGTTTATAAGTACCAGCGATCGACCTACAGCTCGTTTTTCACGTACACGCCCAGCAGTCCGCCGAGCGCGCTCAATACCACCGAGTAGGCGACGCCGCCCAACACGATGAGAGCCGTGACGAGGACGATCCCGCCGGCCGCGAGGCCGACTTCAAGCGGGAACCCGAAGACGCCCAAGAACGGAAGGATCACCAGGGCGAGCAACAGCAGTCCGACGATCGGGATCGCGGCGATCGCGCCGGAGAGCGCGCCGACGCGTAGCCCGTCGTCGCCATTTAAATACCCGGCGACAGCGCCGCCGAGGAGGGGTGAGACGCCGGTGAACGAGAGGACGGCCGACGCGATCGCGCCGACCACCGCGTTGAGGAGGGTGTTCTCGGTGTCCATGCGCGGTCAGACTCCCGGCGGCGGCATACGTTTTGCGAAGACCGGCGGCGGGGTCGGCTCGCGCCCGGCACGACCGACCGCCGAGCGAGGCGATGGTTTATGGGGCGGGCGCCACCTCTCACGGGTATGAGCGAGGAGGAGACGATCCACGTCGCGGACGTCAGCGAGGGGATCGGCGGCGACGCGACGGCAGAGTCCGGGACGTTCCAGCCCCCTGAAGAGCTATGTAATATCACATGACCAGTACCCAGCATGGACTGGCTTCTCACCCACGGGCGAACAGCGCGCCTGAAATGAGCGAAGCAACCCCGTGGAGGGACGCGGACAACCTCCGGTCGCTGTATATTGAGGAGGATCTCACGACGAGGGAGGTGGGCGAAAAGCTTGGATGTAGCCGCAAGACCGTCGAGAACTGGTTAAAAAAGCACGATATCGAGAAGTCCAAACCTTGGGAAGACGAGGAGCGGCTTCGCTCTCTCCGGCAACAGGGACTGAGCGAAGCCGACATCGCGGACGAGTTAGAGTGCAGTCAGGCAACCGTTCACAACTGGCTAAACGAGTTCGGGATCGACACGAGTCGGACAGGAACGGAACAGCCGTGGCACGACGAGGAGACGCTGCGCGAACTGTACGTCGAGTCGGGGATGACCATGGACGAGGTTGCCTCGCAACTCGGTTGCGGTCGGCAGGCGATAGAGGAATGGATACATCGGCACGATATCGAAACGCGGTCGTACAATCCGGAAACGCCGGCAGCACTTCAGAACGAATCGAAGCTCAGGTCGATGTACCTCTCGGACGGAATGAGTACGTACGCGATAGCGGAACAGCTCGACTGTGCCCCGTCCACAGTTCATAACTGGCTACATGACCACGGAATTGAGACGAGGACGGTCGGTTCACAGCCCGGAGAACTACACCATCGCTGGAAGGGAGGTGTAAACGAGTACTACGGCGACAACTGGGCGAAACAGCGGCGGAAGGCCCTTCGACGAGACGACTACGAATGTCAGAGGTGTGGCATCACGCAGTCCGAACACCGGAACCAAGCTGACATCGGATTAGATGTCCATCATAAAACACCGATCCGTACGTTTCGGTCTCCCGAAGATGCGAACACGTTGGATAACCTCGTAACCCTCTGTCGTTCGTGTCACAACGCCATTGAGCCGCCAAACGAGAACCAAGATGACTGACGCTCAACAACAGATCCCGGTCGGCGTCGATCAGGAACAGGACACAGAACTTTCACTCCCGGTAGTGGAGTTGCTCACCGGACGGGGGTTTATAACAGGTAAATCCGGTTCGGGCAAGAGCAACACCGCTTCGGTCGTCGCCGAGAAACTCCTCGATTCGGCGCTTGGTATTCTCATCGTTGACGTAGACGGTGAATATTACGGTTTAAAAGAAGAATACGAAATTCTCCACGCCGGCGCCGACGAGGAGTGCGACATCGTCGTCTCCCCCGAACACGCCGAGAAGCTCGCGAACCTCGCCTTGGAGCAGAACGTCCCGATCATCTTGGACGTCTCCGGCTACCTCGAAGAGGAGACGGCGAACGAGCTCCTCCTCGAAGTCGTCAAGCAGCTGTTCGCGAAGGAGAAGCGGATGAAGAAGCCCTTCCTGCTCGTCATCGAGGAGTGCCACGAGTACATCCCCGAGGGCGGCGGGATGGACGAGACGGGCAAGATGCTGATCAAGGTGGGCAAGCGCGGCCGGAAACACGGGCTCGGCATCGTCGGGATCAGCCAGCGCCCCGCGGACGTCAAGAAGGACTTCATCACCCAGTGCGACTGGCTCTGCTGGCACCGGCTCACCTGGGACAACGACACGAAGGTCGTCGGGCGCATCCTCGGCTCGAAGTACGCGAGCGCGGTCGAGGACCTGGGCGACGGCGAGGCCTTTTTGATGACCGACTGGGACGAGTCGATCCGCCGGATCCAGTTCCACCGCAAGGAGACGTTCGACGCGGGCGCGACCCCCGGGCTCGACGACTTCGAGCGCCCGGAGCTGAAGTCGGTCTCCAGCGACCTCGTCGGCGAGCTCGAGTCCATCTCCGACGAGAAGGAGCGCCGCGAGTCCGAGATCGCCGACCTCAAACAGGAGTTAGAGAAGAAGGACCGGCGGATCGCCGACCTCGAACGCGAGCTGGAGGAGGCCCGCGACCTGAGCGACATGGCCGACCAGTTCGCGCAGGCGCTGCTGGGGAAGGCCGAGGCGCCGTACCGCGGTGGCGGCGGCCGGACCGCGGGCGTCCCTGAGCGACCCGACGGCGCCCGCGACGGCGACGACGCGGAGAGCCGCGACCAGTCCGTGCTCAAGTCGTACGACGAGGCGGTCGCCGCGACCGAGAAGCGCGCGGCGGACGCGGACGAATCGGAGACCGAGCCCGCGACCGAAGCGGCCGCTTCCGCCGCCGACGGCGGCGCCGCGGTCGACGCGGACGCCAACACCGCGGACCCCGCCGACGCCGCGGACACCGCATCCGCCGATCCCGCGGACGCCGCCGACACCTCGAACACCGATCCCGCGACCGAGGCGGAGGCGGGCCCCCCCGACGAGGTCGACCCGGTCACCCGGGACGACGTCGCCGAGAGCGCGCTCCGGTTCGACGACGCGATCGAGCTCGGAACTCGGGAGGCGGTCATCGAGGAGCTCCGCTCGCGCATCGAGGCGCTCCCGGAGCTCTCGCGCGGGATGCTCCGCCACTACCGCCGCGAGGGGGCCAGCGACCCCGTCGCGGCCCACATCGACGCCGGCGGCGACGGCGACTCCGGGCACGCCTACAGCCGCCACCGACCGATCCGGCGCGCGGGGCTCATCCGCCACGCCGGCCGCGGCAGCTACGCCTACGCGGTCCCCGACCTCGTCCGCGAGGCGTACGCCGACCGCCTCGACGAGGAACAGGTCGACGAGATCGTCCGCGCCGTCGAGACCGTCTTCGTCCCGCCCGCCGAGCTGAACTACCCGCCGGACGCCGACCCGGCCGACGTGGAGGGCGGGACGGTCGCCGACGGTCGCGACGCGACCACGGCGGACGCCGAGACCGCCGACGCCGACGAGACCGAGACTGCCGACGAAACCGAGACTGCCGACGAAACCGAGACTGCCGACGAGACCCCCGACGCCAACGAGACGGAGACCCCGACCGATCCCGGCCTGAGCGACGCCGCGCGGCGGTTCGCCGAGCGCTCGGAGCGCTGATCGCGGTCAGAACGGGAGCGAGAGGTGCTCGCTCGGCACCGCGTTCCGCGCCGTCACCTGCGGGTCGACCACCTGGCTGATCTCCAAGCCGCCGACGAGGCTCGAAAAGAGGTACGCGTCGGTGCGCGAGAAGCCGTGGTCGTGCGCCAAGAGATCCAGCATGTCGCCGTTCGCCAGTTCGACCGCATCCTCCAGCGTCTCGGCGCTCGCGACCGTCTTCACCGCGTCGCCGGTGTCGAGGAGGGGTCGGTTCAGCGAGACGGCGGGATCCTCGATCACCGAGAGCGTCGCGTCGACCTCGACCGCGATCTCGGCGCCGGTCCCGCACATCTCGCCGTCGGCCATCGCGGCCTTCGCGTCGCCCAGCGCCAGCATCGCGCCCTCCTGGAAGACCGGGAAGTAGACCGTCGTCCCGCCGGTCACGTCGGTCGTGTCGAGGTTGCCGCCGTGGTCGTCGGGCGTGAGCGTCGACACCGTCTCCCCGTCCGTGGCGACCCCGATCGTCCCGATCACGGGCTCGATGGGCACGTCGATCCCCTCGAAATCGATTTCCTCACCGCCGCCGTCGACCTCCGTGATCCGCGTCGCGGGGTGGTCGATCTCGGGATCGTCCTGGAGGAGCCCGAACCCGGGCGCGGTGAGCACGCGGCCGCGGTCCTCGGCGACGCGCACGGCCTCGATCTCGACCGCGAGGACGTCGCCGGGGCTCGCGCCCGCCACGGCGATCGGTCCCGTCGCGGCGTTGACCTCCTCCGGAATCGCGTCGAGCAGGTCGTCGTCCGCCTGAATCTCGCCGTTCAGGCTGTCTACCGTCTCGATCGTCAGCGACTCGCCGTCGGCGGCCTCGTAGACCGGGTCCATCTCCGGGCCGAACTCGTAGACGTGGCCGTCGCGATGTGAGACGACTTCTCGTGACATCGACTGCCGCTCCGAACGGCGGAGACAAAAACCCCTGCCGCGGACGACGCGGACGGCCCGGACGGCCCTCGGTCCGCGACGTCGACCGCGCGCTCAGTCGTCCGACTCCGAGCCGCGCGCGCCGTCGTGGTTGAGCAGCGGCGAATCGGGGTTCGCACACCCCGCTCGGCCGCACACGCCGGCGTCGTCGCCGGCGCGCTCGACGCCGCCGGCCAGCGACCCGATCTCCCACTCGACCGCGTGGCCGGTCCCGCGCTCGTGCTCGCTCAGGGCCGTCCGCGCTCGACGGAGGGAGTCGAACGCCGCCTCGTACGAACAGTCGTCACACCGGACGCGGACGCTCGTCACCATACCGCGAGTACGGCCTCGAACGGCCTAACGCCACCGATCTGCGCCCCTCGTCCCGTCGTGCGACGCGGTCGGCGGCCGCGGACTCGCGTCGCTCGCGTCAGTCGCGTCAGTTCTCGGCGGTCGCCGCGGCGCGCTCCGGGCGGTCGTACTTCTCTTCGAACTCGCCGATGAGCTGGCCCATCTTCGCGTACCAGTCGTTGAGCATCCGCTGCATGTCGTCGGCGATCTGCGACGGGTCCGTCGGCCTGTACACGTGGTAGTACCCGCCCTGCTCGTAGTTTATCTGCTCCTTCTGGATGAAGCCGGCCTTGAGGAGCCGCTGAACCGCGCGGTAGGCGGTGGAGCGCTCCCGGTCGACGCGCTCCGCGACCTCGTCGATCGTGAGCGCCTCGTCGGACGACACGAGCGTCTGGTAGCAGTCCTTGTCCAACTGCTTCAGGCCGTGGAAACACTCGAGTAACCCCTCGCACTCCATGTCCCGTTGGAGCTGTTCGGACATCGAATCGGGCATTTTACAACGAACATACGACTCCCGCCGCTAAAAGTGTTGTGTGTGAGATGTACAATTCCGCGCATTTGGTCGGCCCCAGCTCCGAGCGCGGTACAATCGAGCGCGACTCGATCGACCGCGGCTCGGTCGACGGAGACGTCGGCGGCGATTCGGGGTCGCTACTCGTCCGCGTCCGCGCCGGACTCGTCGCCGTCCGCGTCGTCCGCCTCGGAGTCGCCGTCCGCGTCGTCCGCCTCGGAGTCGGCGTCGAGACCGGCCGCCTCGAACGCGGCCGCGACCTCCTCGACCGGGACCGTCCGGAAGCCGTCTGCCTCGGTCACCGTCGCGACCGCGAGGTCCAAGGGCTCGAACTCGTCGTCGTGGGCGGCCAGCGCCGCGACGGCGAGCTCGATGCCGTCCTCCAGCGAGAGGTCGTCGCGCCACTCGTCCTCGAGGTGGCCCTGGATGTCCTGCCGGCCGCCGCCGATGACGGTCGCCTTCCACTCGTTGGGCGTGCCCGAGGGGTCGGCGGCGAACAGGCGCGGCTCGCCGTCGTCGATGCCGCCGATGAGGAGCGCGGCGCCGTAGGGGCGCGTGCCGCCGCGCTGGGTGTTCTCCTGGATGTGGTCGGTGACGAACTTCGTCAGCGTCTCGACGCCGACGGGCTCGCCGTAGCGCAGGCGGTTGCCCTGCGACTGCCGGCGCGCGAGGTCGATCAGCTGGCGGGCGTCGGCGACGTGGCCCGCGCTCGCGGTACCGACGTGGTCGTCGAGCTTGTGGAGCTTCTCGATGCTCTCGGCCTCCATCAGCGACGAGGAGGGGCGGGACATCGCGACGAAGACGACGCCGTCCGTCGTCCGGACGCCGACGCTCGGCGCGCCGCGCGAGACCGCCTCGCGGGCGTACTCGACCTGGTAGATGCGTCCGTCGGGCGAGAACAGCGATGTGCCGCGGTCGTACGCCTGCTGGTCGTTGTTCCCCATCATCGCTCGTCACCCGCTCGCGCGGTGTCGCGTTCGCTCATTGCCCTCTCTTACGTCGGCCCGTTGAAAAAGGGTCCGTAACCGGTACGTCTCGGCGGCCGTCGAAACCCCGAAGTCCCGCGGGTCGTCGGTCGCGAAGGGGCTCTGCGCGGACCCACGTCGCGTCACCGCAAAAGCGGCGCCACGGGGCCGCTTCCGTCGCCGACGGATATATCCACGGCGGTCGCTTAGGAGAGATGACATTGACGCAGACACGAACCACAGCCGCGCTGCTGGCCGCGCTGACGATCCTCGCGGCGGTCGGCGGGGCGTTTGCGGTCGGCGCGGCGGCGGCGGTACCGGACGCGCGGATCACCGTCGGCGAGGTCGGGACGTCTCCGAGCGACCCCACCGTCGGCGAGCGGACGGCGCTGAACGTCACCGTCTCGAACTCCGGCGGCAGCGAGGCGGCGGCGAACGTCACCGAGATCCGCGTCCTGGACGCCGACGGCGAGGTGCTCGACAGCGTCTCCGGCGTGGGCGCCCTCTCCGCGGGCGACTCGCTCGACGCGACGCTGTGGACGGCGTTCGACGAGCCGGGCGCGAAGCGGCTCACCGTCGAGGCGGTGGCGAACCAGTCGACGAGCGGCGAGTTCGTGACGGTCAGCCGCGAGACGGTGATCGAGGTCCGGCCCACCCAGGTCGCGCTCGACCTCCGGACCCGCGCGCTCGACCCCGAGGACCTCCGGAGCGAGGAGGGGAGCGACGGCGCGGCCGGCGACCTCGGCGTCGGCGGCATCCAGGGCATCTTCGGCGGCGGAGGCGGCCTCGACACGGGCGACGGGAGCGGCGAGGGCGACTCGCCGCCGGTCGCCGACTCGCCCGTCGAGGTGACCGTGGTCAACACCGGCACGACGACCGCCGACCGCGTCAGCCTCCGCGCGGTCGGGACCGCGGTGGACGGTGACGAACGGACCGTCTCGGTCGGTCCGTTCGTCGTCGAGGACGTGGCGCCCGGCGAGGAGCGGCGGGTGATCGTCGACCTCGGGCCGCTCGACCGGCGATCGGAGGTGACGGTCACCGCGGCGTTCCGCGCCGACACGGACCAGCTGAACGACCGCGGCGCCGACCGCACCGCGGCGGCGACGGTGACGTACCCGGTCCGCGAGGCCGCACCGACCGTGACCGACGCGACCGTGCGGGAGACCGCGGACGGCGTCGTCGTCGACGCCAACCTCGGCAACGCGGGGAGCGGCGAGATGACGGGCGCGGTCGTCTCGGTCGGCGACGCGCCGGGCGTCGAGCCGACGCCGGCGGGCGGCGAGTACTTCGTCGGAACGCTCGGCGCGAGCGACTTCGTCGGGTTCGACCTGTCGACGCGGGTGAACGCCTCCGTCGCCGACGAGATCCCGATCCGCGTCGCCTACACCGAGCGCGGCGTGCGGTACACGGAGACCCTGACGGTGGCCGCGCCCGAGCCGGACGATGACGGCGACGGCGGCGGCGCGCTCGGTCGGATCGACGTCGGCGGCGTGGGCGTCACGGGCGCGGTCGCGAGCGGCCTCGCGCTCGTCGGCCTCGCCGGCGCGGTCGGCGTCGCGGTCAGGACCGGACGCATCGGCGGCTCGACGGGGCGGCGGCGCGACGGGTCGGCGCCGTGAGCGGCGACGCCGCGGACCGACGGACGGACGAGCCCGCGGGAGACGGCGGGGACGCCGCCGGGAGCGACGGCTTCGGCGTCGCGCTCGAGGGCGTGGTCAAGCGCTACACGAGCGGGGGCGGCGAGCCGGTCGTCGCGCTCGACGACGTCGACTTCGCGGTGCGGCCCGGCGAGTTCGTCGCGGTCGTCGGCCCGAGCGGCTCCGGGAAATCGACGCTTTTGAACGTGCTCGGGCTGCTCGACGACCCGACGGCGGGCCGGCGACTGCTCGACGGCACCGACGTGACGAACCTCTCCGTGGCCGAGCGGACGCGGGCGCGCAAGGAGTCGATCGGGTTCGTCTTCCAGGACTTCCACCTGCTGCCGACGCTGACCGCGGTCGAGAACGTCGCGATGCCGACCGCGTTCGACCCCGGCGACGCGAGCGACCGGGCGGCGGACCTCCTCGCGCGGTTCGGGCTCGGCGACCGGCTCGACCACGAGCCGAGCGAGCTGTCGGGCGGGCAGAAGCAGCGCGTCGCCATCGCCCGGGCGCTGATCAACGAGCCCGCCGTGCTGCTTGCGGACGAGCCGACGGGGAACCTCGACACCGAGACGGGGGAGGCCATCCTCGCGGAGTTCGAGCGCGTCAAGGCCGAGGGGGTCGCCGTCGTCGCGGTGACGCACGACCCGCTCGTCGAGGAGTACGCCGACCGCGTCGTCGACCTCACCGACGGGAAGATGACCGGCGGACTGCCGGACGACGGCGCGGGCGAGGACTCGGAGGCGAGCGACGAGCGCGAACCGGCGCGGTCCGCGACGCCGGCTTCGCCGGAGGTCACCGATGAGCGGTGAGGACCGTCGCGCGGGGGGACCCGCCGGCTGGCTTCGCGGATGGCGACCCGCGGTGTCGATGGCCTCGCGGAACCTGCGCCGGAACCGAGTGCGGACCGTCCTCGCGGTGCTGGGCGTCTGTATCGGCGTGCTCGCGGTCGCGGCGCTCGGAATCTTCGGGAACGTGTTAGCGCTGGGCGCCGACGACGCCATCGGCGACATCGGGACGCAGGTCGTCGTCTCGCCGAACGCGGACGCGGGCGTGGAGTCGCTGTCGCAGGCGGACGTGGCGTCGATCCGCCGCGCGGTCGGCGAGCCGGCCGTCGTCCCGCTGTACTCCGACAGCGCCACGGTCGCGCGGCAGGGCGACCAGACGTTCGCGACGGTGTACGGCGTCGAGAGGCCCGCACTGGCGTACGAGGCGGCGGAGGGGCGGCTCCCCGAGCGCCACCGGCAGGGCGCGATCCTCGGCGCGGGGATCGCGGCGGACCTCGACGCCGGCGCGGGCGACACCGTCGAGATCGCGGGCTCGCAGGTGCGGGTGATCGCCGTGCTGGTCGAGAGCCAGACGTTCAGCCCGGTGGCGCCCGACGACGCGGTCTTCCTGCCGGAGTCGGCGTTCTCGGCGGACGGCTACGCGCAGGCGCTCGTGATCTCCGACTCGGGCGCCGAGGCGCGCGCCGCGGCGGACGCGATCCGGGAAGAGGTGAACGCCCGCGAGGAGCGCGTCGACCTGTTCGAGCTGGCCGCCCTCGTCGACGAGATCAACGAGTTCTTCGACCTGCTCTCGACGTTCCTGCTCGGGCTCGGCGCCATCTCGCTCGTCGTCGCCGGCGTCTCGATCCTCAACGTGATGCTGATGAGCACCGTCGAGCGGAGACAGGAGATCGGCGTGATGCGCGCCGTGGGCGTCGCCCGCCGCGACGTGCTGCGCGTCCTGCTCGCGGAGGCCGGGCTTATCGGCGCGGCCGGCGCGGCGGCCGGCACCCTGCTCACGGTCCTGCTCGTCGCGGGCCTCGTCCTCGCGACGTCCGCGGTCGACGCCGCGCTCGTGCTCGACCCGACGAACGGGTACTACCTCCTCTTGGCGCTCGTGTTCGGCGTCGGCGTCGGGATCGTCAGCGGCGCGTACCCCGCGTGGAAGGCGGCCAACGAGCGGCCGGTGGAGGCGCTGCGGAACTGATTCTGTGGGGTGGCCGATGATCCGAACCGTCTCGACTATTTAAAAGCCGACCGGCGCGCCGGCGAGCGCCCGGAGGGCGCGAGCCGACCGCGAGGGAGTCGGTGGCCCGGAGCGAAGCGGAGGGCCACCGACGAGGCTGGGGAGGCGCGAGGCTGCGGTGCTGTGCGTTCCCGCGAGCAGGGAGGGACCGAAGGTCCCTCTGGCAGCCCGGGCAAAGAGCCGGCGAAGGAGGGGGCGGGGGCAAGGGAGGCGCCGCCCCGGCAGGGAAAAGAGGGAGACAGCAAGACCGGC
>NZ_JBZVGZ010000023.1:0-54348 GCF_058630335.1 Halorubrum sp. SD41 | reverse complement strand
GTGGCGCTACGCGCCACGGGAAACCGGCGGCGGAGCCGCCGGTGACTGCCCCTTTGAGTCCCGCCCCGCACCGCCCCGCACAGCACCTCACGCCTCCCCAGCCTCGTCGGGCGCGTCTTCGGGCTCCCTTCGGTCGCCCTGGTCGCGCCCGACTCCCTCGCGCGTGCGACTCGCGCCGCGTTGCGGCGCTCGTCGGCACGCGCCACCGCGTCAGATTGAACACTTATAAAGAACTGACGCCGCGGCGCGTCCGTTTATAAAAAGAGCGCCGCCGCGGCGTACGCGAGCGCGAACGAGAGGGCGAACGAGCCCGCCCACGCCCCAACCGTCACGAGGATCTTCCGCGCGTCCACCGCGTCGCGGCCCCCGACGGCCGCGCCGCTCCCGATGATCGCGCTGACGACGATCTCGTTGAACGAGACGGGAACGCCGAGCAGCACCGCCAGCTGCGCGATGAGGAACGACGGGACGAGCGCCGAGATGGAGCGGCGCGGCCCGAGCGAGGAGTAGTCCTGCGCGAGCGACTTGATCATCCGCGGCGCGCCGGTCCACGAGCCGACCAGCATCCCGAACCCGCCGCCGACGAGCGCGGCGGTCGTCGAGATCATCCCCACCTCGTCGAGCAGCGGGAGCAGCGGTCCGACCGCCAGCCCGACCTGACTCCCGCCCGCGGAGAACGCGACGAGCGAGCCGAGCGCGAGCAGGACGCGCCGCAGTCCGTCCTCCTCGTCGCGGCTCACGTCCCACCGGACGACGGCCGCGACGGCCAGCGCCGCCAGGCCCGTGATCGCGACCGCCGACGCGAGCCCGTCGACCCCCAGCGCGTGCTGGGCGACGCCGCGGAGCGTGCCCGATTCGGGCCCGTCACCCAGGAAGCTGAATCGGACGTTCGCGAGGACGCTCCCGACGAGCCCGGCGAGGGCCGGGACGCTGTACCGCTCGGGAACGCCGGGCCGCGGGAGGACGGAGGCGATACCGAACGCGATGCCGCCGCCGACGAACGGCGTGAGGACCCAGACGGCGCCGATCTGTTGGTACTTCGACCAGACCGGCGTCCCGCCGAGCGCGAGGCCGACGCCGATGACGGCGCCGGTCACGGTGAACGCGGTCGCGATCGGGATCCCGGTGGTGATGCCGACCGCCATCAGTCCCGCGCCAAGGACGAGCACGAGGATGACGCCGGCGACGGGCAGACTGATGCCGCCGACGAGGCCGCTGCCGACGGCTTCGGAGACGTTTCCGCCCTGCGTGACGGCGCCGGCGAAGCCGAAGACGCCGACCAGAAGGGCCGCGCGCATCGTGCCGATCGCGTTCGCGCCGACGGCGGGGGCGAACGGCGTCGCGCCGCTCGACCCGGCGCCGATCACCCACGCCATGAAGAGGCTGGCGAGCGCCGCGCCGACGAAGAGGGCGACGAGAGCGGGGTCCATCGGAGGGTGCGTTAGTCCGCGCCCGCCGCGGCGGCGTCGCGGGCCCCGCTCCGGCTCCGCCAGTAGCCCTGCGCGTACGCCCCGACGAACATCCCGCCGAGCGCCCAGAGGATCGTGACGTTGCCGACCCCGAGGCTGGCGTACGCGGCGCCCGGGCAGATCCCGGAGAGCCCCCAGCCGACGCCGAAGACGGCGCCGCCGACGAGGACGTTCCGGTCGAACGGTTTCAGCCGGCGCTCGTAGGGGTCGCCCGTGAGGGGCGCGGCGTCCCGGACCCGGGGCAGCAGCGCGAACGCGATCCCGGAGACGATCGCGGCCCCGAACATCACGAACGGGAGCCCGAGATCGTCGAACAGGAGGAAGTTCACCACGACCTCCGGCCGCGCCATGTGGCTGAACCCGAGGCCGAACCCGAAGATGATACCGCCGACGAACACCAGCGGCTTGAACAGGGGATGGCGGTCCGCGCTCACGTGTCGCTCCCTCCGGTCGCTCCCGTTCGCGCAGTTCGAGACGCTCGCGTCTCGCGCATTACGGACTCACCCCCAGCGCGGCGACGACCTGCGCGGTCCCGATCGCCACGGTCAGGAACGTCGCGACGCCGACCAGCGACGTCTTCGACGCCGAGCCGACGCCGCAGACGCCGTGGCCGGACGTACACCCCTTCCCGACGCGGGTCCCGACACCGACTAAGATCCCGCCGAGGAACAGCCGCCACGGCTGGATCTCCGTCGTCCACAGCGTCACGCCGGCGACCTCGTACAGCTGGCCGGTCGTTCCGGGCTCGTACAGCGGGCTCGTGACCAGTCCGGACTGGAACGTCGCCGCGAACGCCAGCCCGCCCAGGACGATGCCGGCCGTGAACACGACCCGCCAGTCTCGCGAGCCGACGTACCGCTGGAACCGCGACTGGTCGGAGACGTACGACAGCGTCGACTCCAGGAACGTGCTCGCCCCGGCGGGGATCCCCGTCCCGACGTAGATCAGGACGGTCCCGAGGCCGACGAGCAGTCCGCCGACGGCGTACCGGCTGATCCCGTTGGGGAACAGCTCGGCGACAGCCTGCAGCAGTACTGGGTCAGCGACCATGTGCGTCGTCAGTCACCCGCGAGCGAGTCCTGGCTGGCGGCGCAGTTGTTCGGCCCGAGCTCTAAGGTGAACGCCTCCTCGTCGTCGACGGCGTTCTGCCCGAGGTTCGTCGCGATGATGTCCTCGTAGTTGGCCGGCCGCGGCGGCATGTCCGAGAGGATCAGGTCGACGAACTCCCCTTCGTCCATCGTGAGCGCGTCCATCTCCGCGACGAGCTCGCCGATGGGCGCCGTGTAGGTGCCGTCGTCGGCCGGGACCGCGGCGTCGCTGAAGTGCGCGCCGCCGATCAGGGTGTCGTCGGGCAGCGAGAGGACGCGCTCCTGTAGCGACTCGTACAGGGTGCGCGCCGCGTCGGGGGCGCCCTCGTCGCCCTCTTCGAGATCGGGGCGAGCGACGCTCTCGACGAACAGCCCGTCGCCGGTCGCGAGCAGGCTCTCGTCGACGAGGTAGGAGGTCATCCCGGTCGTGTGGCCGGGGGTGTAGACGGCCTCGATCGTCGCGTCGCCGACTTCGAAGGTGTCGCCGTCTTCAGCCGTGGTCAGCTCGTCGGCGTACGTGACGCCGCGGTCGACGGCGGCCGCCGGGATGACGCCCTCCACGCCCTCGGCGTCGAGGTCGCGCACGCCCGAGATGTGGTCGGCGTGGACGTGCGTGTCGATGGCGTACGTCAGGTCGACGCCGAGGTCGTCGGCGTCGTCGAGGTAGCGGTCGGTGAACGCCCGCAGCGGGTCGATGATCGCGGCCTCGCCGCCGTCGTAGAGGAGGTAGCCGAGGCAGCCCGAGGAGGGGCGCTGGTACTGGAGCAGCGTGCCGGCGCCGTCGTAGCGCTCGACCTCGACGGCCTCGTAGATGCTCGCCCAGCCGTTCATCCCGTCTTCGAGGTGGTCGACGTCGTAGCCGCGCTCCGCGAGCGCGCCCGCGACGTACTCGCTGGCGCCGCCCTTCGCGCACAGCACGGTCACCTCGCGGTCGTCGGGGATCCGATCGAGGACGTCGTCGTCGATCTCGTCGTCGAGGAACTCGAAGTACGGGACGTTGATCGACGTGACGTTCTCGCCGTCGATGCGCCACTCCTCGTAGTCAGACCCCATACGCGCGTCGAGGATCGTCACGTCCTCGCCGGCGTCGATTCGATGTTTGAGCGAGTCCGGGTCGACGGAGTCGACGTCGACGTCCGGAGTCGGAAAGTCGTCGGCATTCATATTTCGCAGTCGGTTCTACCGGGTCGACGCACAAAAGCATTTTCATAGTATTTCCTTTTTTGAACAATACTACTGCCGGACGTGGGCGTCAGATATTCCTCTAAAGTATCTAATACGGGTTATGGGGTGCCTGAATACGTTTCGCGTTATATGGTAGTTGGCGCTGTTCACAAGAACCAACAATCTTTTACCTTGCTGGAGGGTATTGTGCGATAGCTCCAATACACACGACCGGAGCAGATACACAATGAGTTCCGAATTCGACATCGCGGAGACGCTCGACGTGAAAGGCGCATCGTGCCCCATGCCAGTGGTGAAGACGAAGTCCGCCATCGACGGTCTCGCCGCGGGCGAGGTCCTCGAAGTGCTGGCGACCGACCCCGGCAGCATGAGCGACATCGACGGCTGGGCCGACGGCACCGCGGGCGTCGAGCTCGTCGACCAGACGGAGGGCGACGACGTGTACAAACACTACGTCCGCAAGACCGAGTAACGATGGGCACGGACACACCCGACGCGTCGGCCGACGACTCCTCCGAGGCGACCGACGGCGACGCCCCCTCCCGCGCGGAGCTGGCCGCGCGCGTCGACGAGCTCGAGGACGCGCTCGCCGAGGCCACCGACGGCGGCAAGAAGATGAGCATCATCGCCACGAAGGGGACGCTCGATATGGCGTACCCGCCGCTCATCCTCGCCAGCACCGCGGCCGCGTTCGGCTACGAGGTGACCGTCTTCCACACGTTCTGGGGGCTCGACATCCTCCACGAGGAGCGCTCGAAGAACCTCAAGCTCAGCTCCGTCGGCAACCCCAACATGCCCGTTCCCAACGCCGTCGCCGCGCTCCCCGGCATGGACCGCGTCACGACGCGGATGATGGAAAAGCGGATCGCGGACAACGACACCGCCACGGTCGAGGAGCTCCTCGAGACGAGCCTCGACATGGGCGTGGAGTTCCAGGCCTGTCAGATGACTATCGACCTGATGGACTACGACGAGGACGACTTCTACGACGGCGTCACCACGGGCGTCGGCGCCGCCACCGCGCTTCAGGACATGGCCGAGGCGGACATCCAGCTGCTGGTCTGACCGCCGAAAAACGAACCGCTGTTCCGATCCCCGAACTCCCGTTCTCCCGCTACGACTCCCCAGCGGTGCGCTCGCGATCGGCTCACTCGCGACCGGATCGCTCGCGGCCGATCGCGCCCGCCACCGCCAGCAGGTAGCCCAGCCCGTACTGGACCTCCGGGTCGCGCACGCCGCGGAGCAGCCCGACGGCGCCGACTCGCTCGGGCGACTCGCTTTCCGCCTCGCCGACGCCCTTCAGCAGCGTCTCGACGCCGTCGCGGGCGTCGTCGTCGGCCGCGGTCTGCGCCACTTCGCCGAGCGCGGCGCCGGTGCCGGCCAGCGACCTCACCATCTCGTCGTCGAGGGCCGCGGTCGCCAGCGACCCGACCTCGGCGATCTCGGCCAGCTCGTCGAGCGTCCCGCTCCGCTGGAGTTCGAGCAGCGTGTCGAGCGCCGCCCGCAGCTCGTCGCCGTTCTCGCCGACCGCCTCGGCCAGCGCGACGGTCTCGTCGGTCGCCAGCCCGTCGGCGGACTCCGCGAGCGTCGACCCCGTTGCCGAGAGCTCGCGGACCATCTCGTCGTCGAGCGCGCTCTCGCCCAAGGAGAGCACGTCCAGCAGCTCGTTGACGGCGTCGAGCCGCTCCACGAACCCGGCGACGGCCTCCGGGTTCTCCGCTATCGCCGCTTCGAGGTCGGGCGACTCGGGAGCTTCCGTCTCGGACATGGTCAGAGCAGCCCCCGCGCGGTGAGCCAGTAGGACTCGTTGTACGCCAGCTTCGACCAGTGGAGCTTCTCCGAGGGCGGCGCGGGCGACGGCGGGGTCTCGTAGTCGAACTCGACGAACGAGGCCGAATCCATTCCGGTCTCGACGAAGCACAGCGTCTTGCCGTCGTACGTCGCCGTCGCCGGGCGACCGCGGACCTCGCTGGCGAGGCGCCGGCCGACGACGCCGGCCTGGTAGTGCGCCACGCTGCCCGCGTTCGGGACGCCGGTGTCGGCGGTGTCGCCGAGCGCGTAGACGTCCTCCGCGGCCTCGGCCTCCAGCGTGTGCTTGTCGACGTCGACCCAGCCGTCGTCGCCGAGCCCGGCCGCCTCGATCAGGTCGACGCCGCCGTGGGGCGGGATCGTCACGAGGAGGTCGTAGTCGAGCTCGGTCCCCTCCATCGACGTGACCGTCTCCGCGTCGGAGTCGACCGACTCGGCGTTGAAGAACGTCTCCACGTTGATATCCCGTTCCTCCATAATCGGTCGGGCCCACTCGGCGATGTGGGGATTGCCGTGGACGCGCTGGATCGGGTACGTGTAGGTGATGTCGACGTCCTCGCGCAGGCCGCGCTCGCGGAACCAGTCGTCGGCCATGAAGACGAACTCCAGCGGCGCCGCCGGACACATGTGGGGGGTGCCGACGACGCTCAACACGAGCTCGCCCTCGGTGAATTCCAGCAACTCGTCGCGGAGGGCGGTCGCGCCCGACTCGCTGTAGTAGTCGTGGCCGCCCTCCGCGAGGCCGGGAACCCGGTCGGGCTCCAGCGTCGATCCGGTCGCCAAGACGAGGTGATCGTACTCCATCGACGGCTCGCCACCGTCGAACCGGAGCCGCCGGGCGTCGGTGTCGATCTCGGTCACCCGATCGATCCGGAGGTCGACCGCCTCGTCGACGAGTTCGTCGAGCGCGCGGCGACCGTCCGCCAGTTCGCGCTGTCCGAACGGCACGTACAGCCAGACCGGCTTGTAGACGTGGTCGGGGTCGTCGTTGATCAGAGTGACCTCGATGTCGCCGGCGTCGAGCTCGGGTTCGAGCCGATCGGCGAGGTCGTTGGCGAGGACGGTGCCGCCGGTCCCGCCCCCGACGATGACGACGCGCTCGGTCATGCTTTCTCCACGTAGAACGCGTTGTGGTCGTCGAGCTCCTCGACGGCGAGCAGCTCGTTACCGGCCTCCTCGGCCCACTCGGGGACGTCGGTGAGCGATCCCTCGCTGTCGCTCAACAGTCGGACGACGTCTCCCGACTCCGCGCCCCGAATCGCGCCGATGAGGTCCATCAGGGGGCCGGGGCACGCCGCGCCCCTCGCGTCGACGGTCTCGTCGGGTTCGATGTCGGTCATGGCTGTCTCACACGCGGTAGTTGCCGGCGTGTGGTATTAATATTGTGAGTAAATTCCAATATTCTAAAAACACTCGGACAGGGGGGTCGCGATCGCGGTATCCCGACCGTCCCACCGACGTGTACCGGGCGGGTGCGGGGCGTCGACTATCGGTCCGTCTCGGTCCGCCACGCCGCCGGCAGCCGGGCGTAGACGACCGCGTTGTCGACGAGCGCGTCCACCGGGACGTACTCGTCGGGCGCGTGGAGCGTGTCGGTCCCGAGCGCGAACTCGACGGTCGAGATCCCGGCGTTCCGGAGCTTCTTGGCGTCGCCGCCGCCCGTGGCGCTCCGCCTGAAGACGCGGTCCCCCGTGACGGCCGCCGCCGTCGACGCGACGGCCTCGACGAGCGGACCGTCGGGGTCTTCGGCCGTGCCGACGCTCCACGAGACGTCGGCGACCGTGACCCCCTCGCAGTCGGCGACGCACTCGCGGATCCCCGCGAGCACGTCGGGCGTGTGGACGCCCGCCGTCAGCCGCACGTCGATCTCGGCGCGCGCGGCCCCCGGGACGGCGTTCACCGCGTCGCCGCCCTCGAAGACGCCGAGGTTGATCGACGGGTACCGGAAGAGGTCCCGCGCGGCCGCCTCGCCCATCGACGGGGCGTAGTACGCGACCGACTCCTCGACGATCGGCTCCATCTCGGCGCCGATCGCCAGCCGCTCGGTGCCGAATCGATCGCGCATCGTCTCGACGGCGTCGTACAGTCGGTCGACGGCGTTGACGCCGAGCGTCGGCCGGGAGCCGTGCGCCGCCTCGCCCGACGCCTCGAGCGTCAGCCAGATGCTTCCCCGGTCCGCGACCGTGACGGAGCGGCGGCCCTCCTCGCAGGTCGGCTCGCCGATCACGCAGGCGTCCGCGTCGAGCGCCCCCGCGTCGAGCAGCGCCGGGAGCCCGGCGTCGCCGCCCACCTCCTCGTCGCTCACGAAGGCGAACAGGAGGTCGACGGCCGGGTCGGTTTCGGTGGCCGCGAAGGCTCGGATCGCGAACAGCAACGACGCCACGGCGCCCTTCATGTCGGTCGCGCCCCGCCCGTAGACGCGGTCGTCGTCGCGCTCGCCGAGCGGATCGCGCGTCCACTCCGTCTCGTCGAACGGCACCGTGTCGAGGTGCCCGTTGTACAGCAGCGTGCGGTCGGCGTCGCCGGGGACCCGCACGAGTAGGTTCGGCTTCGCCGGGTCGACGGCGAACCGCTCGACCTCGACCGGGAGGGGGTCGAGGAACCGCTCGATCTCCGCGACGACCTCGCGCGTGTCGCCGGGGGGATTCGACGTGTCGACCGCGAGCAGATCGAGGGCCAGCGAGACCAGCGCCTCGCGGTTGGCCCGCACGTACTCGGCGGGCGCGTCGTCGCCGGTCGTCGCCGATCCGGCCGCACCCGTGTCTTCGGCCATGCGTCTCCCTTCGGTCCCCAGCGATTTATTTATTTTGTATGTTTCACACAATACTGCGGTGAGCGACGCGACCGACCGCCCGCTAGGAACCGGAGGGAGCCGAGCGGTCCCCGCCGTCGCTCGCCCCCCCGTCACACCGATCTTCGAACTCCTGGATGAGCCGCCCGACGGTCGCGTACCAGCTGTTGAGCAGCCGCCGCATCTCGCGGGCGACCTCCTCGCGCGTCCGCGGCCGGTACACGTAGTAGTATCCGCCGTGGTCGTAGTTCACCTGCCGCTGGGCGACCACCTCGGCCTCGACCAGTCGCGAGATCGACCGGTGCGCCGTCGAGCGCTCGCAGCCCAGCCGCTCCGCCACGTCGTCGACGGTGAGCGCCTCGTCCGCTTGCTGGAGCGCCCGAAACACCGCCCGATCCCGCTCGTTGAGCCCGTGGATACACTCCAGGAGGTCCAGACACTCCATGTCGCGTTCGAGGTCCTCGCGCACTGACGCGGTCATCGTATCGGACGATACGGCGGCAGAGCGGGTTAAAGTTGTTCCCAAACAGTACAATACTACCCCCGGTCGCGTCGGCCGCAACGCCGTTCGATCGGGTGATGGGTCGCTTTCTCGCCGAGCCATCCGAAGAGACTTTGTTACGTAGGTCCAAGACGATACACGAATGACGCTTCCCATCGACCCGACGCAGATCGACCCGGACGACATCGGCGAACAGCAGGCCACCCTCGAGATGGATCACGAGGCGGCGATCGAACACGTCCGCGAGGTGTTCACCGACGCCGGATTCGGCGTCCCCGTCGAGTTCTCGCCGTCGGAGATGCTCAACGAGAAGGTGGACGCGGGCCGCGACCCCTACTACGTCTTGGGCGCGTGTAACCCCGAGGTCGCCGACCGAGCGCTCGACGCGACCGACAACAAGCTCGGCGCGCTGATGGCGTGTAACGTCGTTATCTGGGAGGAGGAGCCCGGCGTCCAGCGCGTCTACCACGTCTCGATCATGCGTATCGCCCGGCTCGTCGGGATGGCGCCGGACGACGACGAGATGGAGAATATCGTCGCCGACACCGGTGAAATCGTCGACGAGGCGTTCGAGAACTTATAGCGGCGCCTCGACCGCCGACCCCGTCCCGATTCCACACCTACTTATCCGCGAGCGCCGACCGACCGGTATGAACCTCGCCGATTCGCGCGTCCTCGTCACCGGGGGCGCCGGCCTCGTCGGGAGCCACCTCGCGGCCGACCTGCTCGACCGCGGCGCGGCCGTCCGCGTCGCCGACGACCTCTCGAAGGGGACCCGCGACCGGGTGCCCGCCGGCGCCGAGTTCGTCGCGGCCGACGTGACCGACCCCGACGACGTCGCCCGCGCGGTCACCGGCGACCTCGACGTCGTCTTCCACTTCGCGGCGTACACGGACACGAACTACGACGACGACCGCGTCCTCTTCGAGGAGAACACCGCGATGACGTACAACGTCTTAGATCGCATGCGCGAGGTCGGCGTCGACCGCTTCGCGTTCACCTCCTCGTCGACCGTCTACGGCGAGGCGCCGCGCCCGACGGCCGAGGACTACGCGCCGATGGAGCCCATCTCGATCTACGGCTCCTCGAAGCTCGCCGACGAGGGGCTCATCTCCACGCACGCCCACTCGTACGGGATCCAGTCGTGGGTGTTCCGCTTCGCGAACATCGTCGGCCCGCGCCAGCGCGGCAACGTGATCCCCGACTTCATCGAGAAGCTGGACGAGGACCCGACGGAGCTGGAGATCCTCGGCGACGGCCGGCAGGAGAAGTCGTACATGCACGTCACCGAGTGCGTCGACGCGATCCAGCACGTCGTCGAGGGCGCGGACGACGCGTACAACGTGTACAACCTCGGCACGCGGACGACCACCTCCGTCACCGACATCGCCGACATCGTGAGCGAGGAACTCGGTGTCGACCCCGAGTACAGCTACACCGGCGGCGACCGCGGCTGGACCGGTGACGTGCCGAAGATGCGCCTGTCGATCGAGAAGCTGGCCGACCTCGGGTGGGAGCCGTCGATCGAGAGCGACGCGGCGGTCCGGCGCAGCGCGCGTGAACTGATCGACGAGATCGTCTCGTAAGAATACGACTCCGGGATCGGCTGTTCTGCGGGAGGTGCTTCCGAACTCTCGGCCGCTCGCTTATAAATAATCGGCTCTGTTGAAATCCTCAACAAGTGATGTATTCCGCCCCAGCAGCGGTCAATACAGCCGAATCAATGAACGATCAGTTATCGCGGTGGCGCGCCGGTGAGCGGTCGCCACAGGCGACCGCGAACCGCCCGCGAGGGAGTCGACCGGCCGGAGCGAAGCGGAGGCCGGTCGACGAGGCTGGGGAGGCGTGAGGTGCGGGGCTGTGCGGGGCGGGACTCAAAGGGGCAGCCGCGAGGACGAAGCACGGCGACGCAAGCACCGCAGGGAGCGAACGCAGTGAGCGACCGAGGAGCGCAGCGAGCCGCGCGAGTCCTCGCGGCTGGGGCTTTGGAAGTGTTCACCGCCGATCCGTTATGAGCTGTTTATAAGTGAGCGGCTGGGTCTTGGAGGTGTTCACCGCAGGTCTACCGGCGATTATTTGGCGCTGTTGAAATCCTAGTCTTCAGACAGAGTTTCACCTGAAACGTCTGGTCGCTGAAAAGTGCTTGTTGATCGATAGCGAGGGTGGTTGAATGAGTATGCTTGATCGGTTGCTTATAAATTGGATTGTGGTGTTGCTGGTAGCTGTTTAAAAGATATCTCGCTCAGATCGACGGCGAACACCTCCCCAGCCTCGTCGCCGGCAGCTCCGCCGCCGGCTGCCAGAGGCGCGTCGCGCCTCGCTGCCGCTCGCTCCCTCCGGTCGCTCGCGGCGTCCCTCGCGCGGTGCTGTTCGGCCGCGATGCGGCCTCACAGGCACGCGCCACTGCGGTTCGTAGGGTTTCACGTTTCGCCCCACCGATTTCCCGTCTTCCGTTTCGAGCCGCTTCGGAAGGGCCTTTTAACCCGCCCGTCGAACGGACGGTATGTTCAGGCAGTTCCGGTCGGAGGTCGAGGCGGCGCTCGCGGACGCGCTCGGCTCGCTCGACCTCCCGACCGACGACCTCGGCATCGAACGCCCGCCCGACGACATGGACGCGACGCTCGCCTCCAGCGTCGCGTTCCGACTCGCGGGCGAGGTCGGCGACGCGCCGCCGAACGTCGCGGCGACGGTCGCCGAGGCGGTGTCGGTCGAGGGCACCGACTACGTCGCGAGCGTCGACACCGCGGGGCCGTACGTCAACTTCCACGCGAACGAGCGCTACCTCGCGGACACCCTCGACGCGGCCGCCGTCGACGCCGACTACGGTGCGCTCCCCGACCGGGACACCTCGGTCGTCGTCGAGCACACCAGCGCGAACCCGACCGGCCCGGTCCACGTCGGCCGCGCGCGCAACCCGATCGTCGGCGACGCCGTCGCGAACCTCATGGAGTACGCGGGGTACGACGTCGACCGCCATTACTACGTCAACGACGCCGGCCGGCAGATGGCCGTGTTCACCTGGGCGTACGAGCGGTTCGACGAGTCCGACCTCGACGCCGACCCCGCGCGCGACCGCGCGGAGTACGACCTCGTGCGCTACTACCGCAAGGGGAACGCCTTCCTGGAGGAGGCCGACGCCGACGCGGTCGAGGCCGCGGAGGCGGAGATTCAGGAGATTCTCCAGGGGCTCGAAGCCGGCGACGAGGCGACGTACGAGCGCGTCGGCGAGGTCGTCGACACGGTGCTGGGCGGGATGAAGGAGTGCCTCGCGCGGCTCCCCGCGGAGTTCGACGAGTTCGTCAAGGAGACCCGGTTCATGCGCGACGGTTCCACCGACGACATCGCGGCGCGGCTCAAGGAGACCGACCACGCCGTCTACGAGGAGGACGCCTGGCAGCTGGAGCTCGACGAGTGGGGGATCGACAAGAACCTCGTCTTCCTGCGGTCGGACGACACCAGCCTCTACACCACCCGGGATCTCGCGCACCACGAGTGGAAGTTCGACAACTACGACCGCGCCGTCACGGTGCTCGGCGAGGACCACAAGCTCCAGGCCGACCAGCTCGACGCGACCCTGGAGCTGCTCGGCAACGACACCGACCGGCTCGGCCACGTCATCTACTCGTACGTCAACCTCCCCGACGGGAAGATGTCCACCCGGAAGGGGACGGGCGTGATGCTCGACGACCTGCTCGACGAGGCGATCGACCGCGCCCGCGAGGCGGTCGAGTCCCGGATGGACGACCGCATCCGCGACGACGACCTCACCGACGCGGACGTCGAGCGCATCGCCCATCAGGTCGGGATCGGCGCCGTGCGGTACGACATCGTCTCGAAGCAGCCCGCGAAGGCGATCACCTTCGAGTGGGAGGACGCGCTCGACTTCGAGGCGCAGTCGGCCCCGTTCGTCCAGTACGTCCACGCGCGCTGCGCCGGCATCCTTGACGAGGCCGCGGCCGAGGGCGTCGACGTGCCGGGCGTGACCGCGGACGCCGACGGCGACGTCGACCTCGACGCGCTCGACGTGAACGCGGGCGCGCTCGAGACCGACGCGGCCCGCGAGCTCCTCCGCGAGGTCGCGCGGTTCCCCGCGGCGATTGAGGCCGCCGCGGACGACCTCGAACCGCACACGATCGCGACGTTCACCCGCGAGTTCGCCGACGCGTACAACGCCTTCTACCGCGAGTGCCCGGTCGTGACCGCCGAGACCGACGAGCTGCGCGACGCCCGCGTCGCGGTCGTCGCGGCCGCGAAGCACACGATGGCGAACGCGCTCGACGTGCTGGGCGTCGAGGCGCCCGAGTCGATGTAGCTCCGTCGGCGCCCGCCACACACACCGCTCCGCCGGCCTCGCGCACCGCTCCGCCTGCCTCGCGCACCGCGACGCCCGCAAACGGTTTCCTCCCCGCGGCCGTACCGTCGTCCGATGCTCGAACTCTACCAGTCGGAAGGGTGTCCGCACTGCGCGAAGGTCCGCGAGACGCTCTCCGAGCTCGGCGTCTCCTACGTCGCGCACAACCCGCGGCTTCCCGGCGATGTCGGCGGCGACGTGACCAACGAGGTCACCCACGACGAGCTCACCGCGGGCGGCGACGACCAGATCCCGTACCTCGTCGACACCGACCGCGGCGTTACCATGTACGAGAGCGACGACATCGTCGACTACCTCGAGGAACACTACGCCTGAGGACGGCTCCCGCCTCGTCGCGCCCGATCGCGGCCGGGGGGTGACCGCTCTCCCGGTGAGCCGGCAGGTCAAAGCTTACTTACACGCACGCGACCGTATTTCAGGCAATGAGTAGCGACGCACAGGAGGCGAACGAGGACCGCCGGAAGTACGAGTTCCGCAAGGTCATCGAGGAGCTCAAAGACTACGAGGGCTCCGGCACCCAGCTCGTCACCATCTACATCCCCGAGGACAAGCAGATCTCCGACGTGGTGGCCCACGTCACCCAAGAGCACAGCGAGGCGTCGAACATCAAGTCCAAGCAGACCCGGACGAACGTCCAAGACGCGCTGACGTCGATCAAGGACCGACTGCGCTATTACGACACCTTCCCGCCCGACAACGGGATCGTGATCTTCTCGGGCGCCATCGACGCGGGCGGCGGCCAGACCGACATGGTCACGCGGACCCTGGAATCGCCCCCGCAGCCCGTCGAGTCGTTCCGCTACCACTGCGACTCGGAGTTCCTCACCGAGCCGCTCGAACACATGCTCGAGGACTCCGGACTCTTCGGGCTCATCGTCTTAGACCGCCGCGAGGCGAACGTCGGCTGGCTGAAGGGGAAACGCGTCGAGCCCGTCAAGTCCGCCTCCTCGCTCGTCCCCGGCAAACAGCGGAAGGGGGGGCAGTCCGCACAGCGGTTCGCCCGTCTGCGCCTCGAAGCGATCGACAACTTCTATCAGGAGGTCGCGGGGATGGCCGACGACCTGTTCGTCGACAAGCGCCACGAGCTCGACGGCATCCTCGTCGGCGGCCCCTCGCCGACGAAAGACGAGTTCCTCGACGGCGACTACCTCCACCACGAGCTGCAGGACAAGGTGCTCGGCAAGTTCGACGTGGCCTACACCGACGAGTCCGGCCTGAAGGATCTCGTTGACAACGCCAGCGAGGTGCTCGCCGACCAGGAGATCGTCGAGGACAAACGCAACATGGAGGAGTTCTTCGAGAAGCTCAACACCGGCGAGGAGGCGACCTACGGGTTCGAGCAGACCCGCCGGAACCTGATCATGGGATCCGTCGACCGGCTGCTCATCTCCGAGGACCTCCGCTCCGACGTCGTCGTCTACGAGTGCCCCAACGGCCACGAGGAGTACGAGGTGCTCGACGCCCGCCATTCGACGCCCGACCACGAGTGTAGCGAGTGCGGCGAGGCGGCCGACGTCGAGGAGCGAGAGGACGTCATCGAACACCTGATGGCCATCGCGGAACAGCGCGGGACGGACACGAAGTTCATCTCCACCGACTTCGAGAAGGGCGAGCAGCTGCTCGACGCGTTCGGCGGCATCGCCGGCATTCTGCGGTACTCGACCGGCGTCTAAGGATCGCTGACGGATCTTCTGCGACCGTTCCTACTGCTGTTCCGGCTCGACCGGGGCCGCCGCGACTTCGAGACACGCGCAGGCGTCCGTCTCGGGGTCGAAGCAGTCCGGGCACTCCGGCTGGCGGTCGATGATCGTGTCGAGCCGCTCGGCGACCGTGTCGTCGATGACGGCCTCCAGCTCGCGGGCCTCGGCCTGGAAGTCCTCGACCGCGAGGACGTTCGCGAGGAACCGCTCGATGATACAGTACGTCTGGAGGGCGTCTCTGGCGCGGACGATGCCGTCGTCGGTCAGCCGGACGCCCTTGTACTTCTCGTGTTCGGCGAGCCCGCGCTCCTCGAGCTTGCCGATCATCTCGTTGGCGCTGGCCGGGCTGACGCCGAGCGAGTCGGCTATCGACCCCGTCGAGGCGGGGCCGTCCTCCTGGTCCTGTACGACGTATATCGTCTTGAGGTACTGATCTGCGGTGTTCACGGCTGTCCTCCGTCGGCGCTCGTCGGCGACTCGTCTCTCCGGTTCATCGGCGCTCCATGACCTCCGTGACCTCGCGTACTCCCTCGGCCTCCTCGTCGCGGATCGCCGTCAGGGTGGCGAGCAGCTCCTCGCGGTCGATCGAGAACGCGGCGTCGGAGTCCTCGATCGCCTCGATGAGGTCGTCGTAGAACTTGTACGCCGTCTCCTCGTTGCACAGCTGGTCGTACAGCACGTCGTCGAAGTCCTCCGGCCGCGTCCGCCCGTAGCGGGCGTCGACCAGCGACTCGATCTCGCCGAACGGGACGCTGTCGACGCCGAGCCCCTCGATCAGCGATTCCAGCCGCTCGCGGTGGTCGGCGGACTCCTCGGCGGCGTCCGCGAGCAGCGTCTCCACCTCCTCGTCGAGCTCGGCGTCCAGCTGCTGGTAGTGGCGGTGCGTTCGCGCTTCGACGACCTCCTCGAGCACGATTCCGATCTGGAGCAGCCGCGCGAGCTGGTCGTCGGAGGCGACCCGCTGGCTCACGCTCACCGCGACCACCCGAGACGGCGCGACACGCGGGTTCGCATACCTCCGACTCGGGCGTCGTCGGTCTTAAGAGATTCCCCTCGCGCGCCCGTCGCTTCGCGGGCGGTCGGCGATAGGAAAACGGTCCGCGAAGACGACCTACTGGAGACGCTCGAGGACGAGCTCCTCGACGTCGTCGCGGAACTCGTCGACCGCGATCTCTTCGAGGACGGGCACGAAGAAGCCCTCGACGAGCATGTTCCGCGCGGTCCGGGAGTCGATCGAGCGGCTCTCCAAGTAGAACAGGTCCTCGGCGTCGACCTGCCCGACCGTCGCGGAGTGGGACGCCTCGGTGTCGTGGTTGTGGATGATCAGCTTCGGCGACGCGTCGGCCTCGGCGTCGTCCGACAGCATCAGCGTGTTCTCGCGCTGGTAGCTGGAGGTGTTCCACGCGTCCTCGCCGACGTCCTGAACCCCCTCGTAGACGGAGCGGGCGACGTCGTCGAGCACGCCGCGGGTGACCAGGTCGGCGGTCGTCTGCTCCGCCTGGTGCCACACGCGGGCGTTGATGTCGAAGTGCTGGTCGTCCGTACCGAAGAACGTCCCGACGATCTGGCTCTCGGAGCCGTCGCCGTTGAGCTCGGTCTCGATGTCCGAGCGCGTGAGCTTCGAGCCGAAGTTGCTCTCGATCCAGTCGACCGTCGCGTACGTGTCCGTCACGCCGCGCTTCAGCGAGTAGGTGTACGCGTCGTCGTCGAGGTTCTGGAGCGAGCCGAACTGGACGTTCGCGTTCTCGCCCGCGACGACCTCGACGAGGTTCGAGAAGTACCGGTCGTCGCCGATCTCGGCGTCACCTGTCTCGATCGACTCGAGGATCGTCACCGACGACGACTCCTCGGCGACGACGAGCGTCTGGCTGAACAGCGAGCGGGAGTTCATCTCCGCGCGCACCGTCACGTCCTCCACGTCGACGCCCTCGGGGACGTAGACGAACGTGCCGGTGGTGAACAGCGCGACCGAAAGCGCCGTGAGGTAGTTGTGTTCCGGGTCGAGGACGGAGCCGAAGTTCGCCTCGATGACGTCGCCGTACTCGCCGAGCGCCTCGGTGAACGGGAGGACGACGACCTCGTCGTCTCCCGCGGTCCGCTCGGTCTCGTCGGCCTGGTTCAGCGGGTCGACGAGCGCCTCGAAGTCCAGCGCCTCCAGGTCGGTCCAGCGGCGGCCGGGGGTCTGGATGACGTCGGGCAGCTCCGCGGTCTCCAGCGCTGCCAGCGCGTCCAGACGTGTCTCCAAGAGCCACTCGGGCTCGTCGCGTTCGTCGGCGATGCGTCGTACCGTGTCCTCCGAGAGGCTCTCGATTTGCTTCGTGCTCATGTTATCCGAGCGAACCCTCCATCTCCAGCTCGACGAGCCGGTTCAGCTCGACGGCGTACTCGATCGGCAGCTCCTCCGTGATCGGCTCGATGAACCCCGAGACGATCATCTGTTTCGCGTCGTCGTCGTCGAGGCCGCGCGACTGGAGGTAGAAGATGTCCTCGTCGCCGATCTTCCCGACGGTCGCCTCGTGGGCGACGTCGACCTTCGACTCGTTGATCTCCATGTACGGCATCGTGTCCGACGTCGACTCGTTGTCGAACATCAGCGCGTCGCACTCCACGGCGGTCGAGGAGTTCTCCGCGCCGTCCGCGATGTGGACGAGGCCGCGGTAGTTGGTGCGGCCGCCGTCCTTCGCGATCGACTTCGACTCGACGGTGGACTTCGTGTCCGGCGCGTTGTGGTACACCTTCGCGCCGGTGTCGATGTCCTGGCCCTCACCCGCGAAGGCGATGGTGATGTGGTTGTCGGAGGCGCCGCGGCCCTTCAGGATCGTCGACGGGTACAGCATCGTCGCCTTCGACCCCATCGAGCCGGAGATCCACTCCATGCGCCCGCCCTTCTCGGCGATGGCGCGCTTCGTGTTGAGGTTGTACGTGTTCTTCGACCAGTTCTGGACGGTCGAGTACTGGACGTGGGCGTCCTCGCCGACGAACACTTCCACGCCGCCGGAGTGGAGGTTAAAGGCCGAGTACTTCGGGGCGGAACAGCCCTCGATGTAGTGGACCTCGGAGCCCTCCTCGGCGATGATGAGCGTGTGCTCGAACTGGCCCATCCCCTCGGAGTTCATCCGGAAGTACGCCTGAATCGGCATCTCCACGGTGGTGTTCTCCGGGACGTAGACGAACGAGCCGCCGGACCAGATGGCGCCGTGAAGCGCCGCGAACTTGTTGTCGCTCGGGGGGACGCACTTCGTCATGAAGTGCTCGCGGACGATCTCCTCGTGCTCCTGGACGGCCTTGTCCATGTCACAGAAGATGACGCCCTTCTCCTCCCAGCGCTCCTGCATGTTCTGGTAGACGATCTCGGACTCGTACTGCGCGCCGACGCCCGAGAGCGCGTTCTTCTCGGCCTCCGGAATTCCCAGCTTGTCGAAGGTGTCTTGGATCTCCTCCGGGAGGTCCTCCCAGCTGTCCGCGCCGCCGCGCTTGTCGATGTCCGGCCGGATGTACGGCACGATCTCGTTGATGTCGACCTCCGAGAGGTCCGGCTGGCCGGGCCAGTCGGTCGGCATCGGCATCTCTTGGAACTGCTCGAGCGCGCGCAGGCGCCGCTCCAGCATCCACTCCGGTTCGTCCTTGTCCTCCGAGATGACGCGGACCGTCTCCTCGGTGAGGCCCTTTTCGCTCTTGAAGGCGGAGTTCTCCTCCTTCTTGAACTCGAAGCGCGCCTCGGTGTCTGTCTCCTTGAGGTCGTCCTGTTGTGAACTCATAGTGTATTGTTACGGATTCCCGTGTTTACGTGTGTCGCGTGCCCGCATTCGGTTACGCCGCCTCGAAGGCGTCCTCGCGGACCCAGTCGTACCCCTCGTCCTCGAGCTTCTCGGCGAGCTCCGCGCCGCCGCTCTTGACGACTTCGCCGTCGAGCATGACGTGGACGTGGTCGGGCTCGACGTAGTCGAGGATGCGCTGGTAGTGAGTGATCTGGAGGATGCCCGTGCCCTGCTCGTCGCGGAGCGCGTTGATCCCCTTCGAGACGTCCTTCAGGCGGTCGATGTCGAGCCCGGAGTCGATCTCGTCGAGCACGGCGACGCTCGGCTCCAACATCGCGGCCTGGAGGACCTCGTTCTGCTTCTTCTCGCCGCCGGAGAAGCCGGCGTTGAGGTACCGCTGCATGAACTTCTCGTCCATGTCGAGCAGCTCCATCTTCTCCGAGAGGATCTCCTGGAACTCGGCGACGCCGATCTCGCCGTCGTCCGCGGGGCCCTCCATCGGGGAGGTCTCGTAGCCTTCGTCGTCGTCCGCCTCGGCTTCCTCCTCGTCTTCGTCCTCCTCTTCGAACAGCTCCTCGCGCTCGTCGGCCTTCGCGTTGAGGGCCTGGCGGAGGAAGTTCGTCATGGTGACGCCCTCGATCTCAGCGGGGTACTGGAAGCCGAGGAAGATGCCGAGCGCGGCGCGCTCGTTCGGCTCTAACTCGAGCAGCTCCCAGTGGTAGTCCTCGTCGTCGAGCTCGGCGTCGACGTCCGCGACGTCCGCCTCGCTGAGGTGGAGGGAGATCGACCCGTCGGTGACCTCGTAGGCCGGGTGGCCGGCGATCACCTTCGCCAGCGTCGACTTGCCGGAGCCGTTGGGGCCCATCAGCGCGTGGATGTCCCCGGACTCGACGGTCAGGTCGACGCCGAGAAGGATGCGTTCGCCGCCCTCTTCCGCCACTCGTGCGTGAAGATCGTTGATTTCGAGAGTAGCCATGTGTATTCTCGTGCCTCGTACCTTGACGGTGGGGGTTGAGGGGGTTAATGGTTACGCATCTACCCGTCAAAAGTCGCAGATCGACCAAGAAATTTTCTCTCAATCGAAAACTGCTTTCGACGGGGCGCGTTTCGCCTCGCCGTCGGTCACATGAACGAGCCGAGCCCGGTCTGCTCTTGGCCCGTCTTGACTTCCTCCCACGACATGCCGAGCGCCTCGATGACGCGCTCGATGGGGCCTTTCAGGGTCTTGTCCAGCATCTTCTCCCAGTCGACCTCGAACTCGTCGGGGACCTGGTCGGCGTACTCGAAGCAGATCACGTCCGGGTCGCGCTTGAACTCCCCGTACAGTCGGTCCCGCTGCGGGTCGAGCCCCTCTTCCTCTTCCATCCGCGCCCAGAAGTCGGGGTGGACCTTCTCGATGTACAGCCGCTTCGGCTTCGACCCGCTCCCGAAGTTGGTGCCGAGCATCATGTTGGCGTACTTCGCGCCGCGGACCTGCGCGGTCGGCGTGTCGTAGGCGTCCAGCTTCTTGCCGATCCCGCCGGGGATCCCGATCTCGTCGAGGTCCACGTCGCCGTCGAGCACGCGCGCGATGACGTCCACGAGGTACGCTTTCACCTCCTCCATGTCCTCGTCGATGTCGTCGCCCGTCACGATCGTCTCGATGACGTTCTGCTGGACCTCCTTCGTGATGCCCGCGATGTCCGAGCGCTTGTACTCGAAGCCGGTAATGTCGATGTCGTCGACGTCTTTCCCCTCCTTCCAGACGATGTGGCCCGCGTACCGCTTCTTCTTACCCGCCTGGAAGAACCGCCGGTAGAGCTTCTCGAACTCGATCTCGAAGCGGTGCTCGTCGGCGTTGAGTTCCTCGCGCGCGAAGTCGTCGTAGCGCTCGTTGATGTGGTCCGCTATCTCGAAGGAGGTCTCGATGGCATCTTCTTTCGACAAATCACCGAGTGAAAGCATGACGCTGTCCGTATCTCCATATGTTACTTCTCTGTTAAGTTCGCTGGTCACGTCGGCGGTGAATGCGATCACCTCGCGGTTGGTAGACGTGACGCCAGCGCTCATCTCACGGTCGTATAGACGGAATCGATCCCATCCAAAAACGCCGTACAGGCTATTCATCAAAACCTTGACAGCTCCCTGCTGGCGGTCGTACTGCTCGTACGCCTCGGTGCCCGGATCGTGTTCGTTCCGGAGCGCCTTCTTCTCCTCGCGCTCGTCGAGCAGTTCGTTCACCATCTCCCGGATGATCCCGTCCGGCTCCTTCCGGAAATGGACACCCGTCGGGGTCTGGTACGTCTCACCGTCGTACTCGTTGGGATCGACCTTCGTCTCCGGTGAGGCGTTGATCGTCACCATCGACATGGGGTAGAGGCTCTTCAAGTCGAGCACGCTCACCATCTCGCGGACTCCCGAGATCGGGTCGAACACCGCGCCGCCCTCGAACTCCTCGGCGTCCTGCTGTCCCTTCGAGGGAAGCGCGAAGTTGCCGTACGCCATGTGGAGCACGTACATGTCGACCGCGTCGCCGGGCGTCGTCGCGTCCTCCAGCTTACAGCCGACGATCTTGCGGGCGTCGTCCCAGAAGGCGATCACGTCCTGCGCGCGGTCGATCTCGACGCAAAGCTCCACGTCGCGGATGCTGTACTCCAGCAGGCGCTCGGGGTCCTGCTCCCAGAGGTCGCCGATGTCGCCCGTGTAGCGCTCCTTGCCGACGCCCAGCTCGCGCTCACCGACCGCGTCAAGGCGGTACGACTCCAGTTCGGTGAACATCGTGCGCTTGTAGGCGTACAGCAGGTCGAAGACGACTCGACCTTTGATGTCGGGACCCCCCCAGCCGGAGCGCCACACCTCGCCGATCCGGGAGAGTCGGTCGACGGAGAGGTCGTACTCGCTCTCCTCGTCGAGTACCTCCATCCGATCGAGGAGGTACGGCGCGTCGAAATCCTCGAAATTCCACCCAGTCATAACGTCTACGTCGGTTTCTCGGATGTATTCGACAAACGCGTCGAGCATCGCGGCCTCCTCCTCGAAGGTGCGGACCTCGAAGTTGAGCTCCTCGCCGTCGCCGACGATCCCCTCGTAGTCGGGGAGGTCCTCGGGCGGCGGGACCTCGGCCTCGGGCGCGTCGTACAGCCAGACGACGTACTCGTCGTCGTAGGAGTCGTGGCTGGTGAGACAGATGATCGGCTCCTCGCCGTCCTCGGGGAAGCCGCGCCGGTCGTCCACCTCGATGTCGAAGGTGTTCACCCGCATCTCGGCGTCGACCTCGGCCGGTTCGAGGTGGCCCTCGTGGACCTGGATCGTCCCCTCGCCGTCGTCGAGCCGCCGCTCCTCGACGCGGATCCCGCCGTTGAGCCCGTTGTCGATCAGAAATCGGTTCGGGAAGAGGATGTCCGCCTCGAAGCTGGTCGCGAAGTCGTCGCGGATGTTCCCCACGTCGCGGGGCGTCCGGGTGACGATCCGGGTGAGCGGCTCGCCGCGGATGCTCTCGTACGGCTCGCCGTCAGGGTTCTCCTCCCGGGTCCCGATCACCACGTCGTACTCCTCGACGGGGTCGCGGTCGAGGTCGGCCGTGGGGACGTAGAAGTACGGCTCGACGCCCAGCACGCGGAGGTGTTCGACGACGTCGTGGTCGGCGTCCTCGACGTGCTCCGCCGGCCGCCGGCCGAACACGTGGACGACCGGGTACTCGTCGCTGCCGTACCCCTCGACGGCGTAGTCGATCTGGGTGATCATCAGCTCGACGGTTCCGGTCGACTCCGGGAACTTCGCCTCGTCGACGTCGACGACGTCGCTGACGTGGCCCCGCCCGCCGCCCGCGACGGCGGCCGCCTCCTGGGCGGCCAGCTCCTCCCGTTCGGTGTCCGTGTCGCCGTCGGCCTCGCCGCCCGCGTCCCCGGTCGACGAGAAGTCCGACAGCCCCGACTGAGTCATATCCGTCCTTCGGCGTCACCCGGCTAAAAAACTCGGCTTTCGGGTGCGGCGAGGTATCCCGCCACGGAAAGGCATATAATGTGTGACGACTTACCACGGTCCATGTCTTCGGACCCACGTTCCGAACCCCAGGCGGCTCGCCCGGCCGACTCCGACGCGGTCGACGCCGAGGTGGAGGCGTACGAAGACGACGGGAACGTGGTGCTTTTCGACGCCACGAACCCCCTCGCGTGGGTCGAGGCGAGCCGAACGGTTCGGCTCGCCGACGCGGTCTGACGGACGGAACCCCTTTGCCCCGGCACGGCGTACGTCCGGGCGTGTTCAGCCTCGACGAGGACGACGAGGGCGAGATCTCCGTCGGCGAGAGCTCCGACGCCGAGCGGGAGATGACGCCCGAGGTCCCGAAGGCGCCCTCCGTGAAGACGTTCGACGACGGCGGCGACTTCGAGGGCGCGAGCGACGTGGACCGGGGGACCCTCCGCGCGTTCGTCGTCGCCGTCGTCTACGCCAACGCCGCCGTCCTCCTCGTCGCGCTCGGCCCGATGGTGTGGTTCTTCGAGGGCTGGTCGCGGGTCGGTCCGGCGCTGCTCGTCGGCGGACTCCTCGCGGGCGTTCGAACCTACCAGACGTACCGGGCGTGGGAGCGCTCGCGGGACGAAGTGGACGAAGACGCCGAGGCCGAGGCAGACGCCGAAGACGCCGAGGCTGAAGAGAACGCCGAGACCGACGAGGACGACTTCGACCCCGACGCGACACGCCCGGAAGCGTAATGTCCACGGGCCGCCCCTTTTCCACCATGCAGACGGTCCGCGACAGCGACGGCGAGACGTACCTCCTCGTGAAGCGCTCCGCCGAATCCAGCCGCGTGCGGGACCCGGCCACCGGCGCGGAGCGGTACGTCGACAACGAGGAGATCAGCGTCGTTGACGGCGAGTCGCCGCTCGCGACCGCCGCCTCCGGCGTGCCGGAACCGGTCCGCCGGACGCTCGGCGCAGTTCGGGACGACCGGTCGCTCGGTCTCCTCGCTGTGGTCGTCGATGAGGGACCGATCGCCGCGGTCGACCTCCTCGACGCCGCCGACATGTGCGAGTCCGACCTCCACGGGACGCTCACAGAGTTCCGCGCGGCCGGATTGGTCGACGAGGCCGAGGTCGCGGGGCAACGCGGCTACGAGGCGACCCCTGTCGCGGTCGAGGCGTTGGGACTGCTACGGGGCGAGGCGGACGAGGGCGACGGGGTTGGTGAGGACGACGGCGACTGACCCTCTATTTATAAGTACGAGCCGCAGCTGTTCGCGGTCGTTCGCGTCCGTATCCTCGATCGGTCGAGCGTGAGCCTCACGCCTCCCCAGCCTCGTCGGGCGCTTCCTACGGGCTCCCTCCGGTCGCCCTCGTCGCGCCCGACTCCCTCGCGCGGTGCTGCTCGCGCCGACGTGGAGGGGCGGGCTGACGTCGCCGTCCCTCTCGGCGGCGGTGTCGCCGCGGACTTCTACGGTTCCTGCCGTCGTCTGTTGTTTATAAAAGGACCCGGCGCAGCGGTGGCTCAGTCGTCCGCGAGCGAGGCGACGTCGAGGTCCGCCGCGTCCTCCCGGCGGACCGTCGAGCGGTTCGAGCGCGGGTCCTTCTCGACGGTGACCAGCTCGTCGGCCGCGCCGACCAGCTCGTCGTCGTGGCTCACGATGACGATCTGACGCACGCCGAACCCGCGCATCTCCTCGACGAGCCGGACGAGCCGGGAGACGTGGCCGGAGTCGAGGAAGACGGTCGGCTCGTCGAGGATGAGCGGCGGGGTCGGCGCCGCGCCCTCGATCCCCTCGGAGAGCAGCCGGTAGATCGCGCAGCGCAGCGAGAGGTTGAAGAGGGCGCGCTCGCCGCCGGAGAGCTGCTCGGGGTCGAGCGGCTCGCCGTCCTTCTGGTAGACGGTGAGGACGTACTCGCCGTCGAGCTCGATGTGCGAGTAGGCGTCGTTGCCGTAGACGAGCTCGAACGTCTCGTTGAGGGTGCGCTCTAACTCGGCCACGTTGCGCTGGCGGAGCTCCGCGCGCAGGTCGCCGTACATCGTCTCCAGCTCGCTCGTCTCCTCGTGGAGCGTTTCGAGCGCTTCGACGCGCTCGCCCAGCGCCTCGCGCTCCTCGCGGAGCCCCTCTAACTCGCTGAGCTCGCCTTTCACCCCGCCGATCGCGTTCTGGAGCTCCTCCCGCCGCTCGCCGAGGCGGTCGAGCTCCTCGGCGACCTGTTCGAGGTACTGTTCGGCGTCGGCCTTCCGCTCCTTCGCGTTCTCGACTGCGGCCTCGTCGACGGCGTCCGCGAGCTCGTCGCGGCGCTCGCGCTTGTCGGCGAGCCGATCGCGGCGCTCGTCGTTCACCTCCTCGAGGTTCTCCCGCTTCTCGCGGCGTCGCTCGATCTCGTCTTCCGCCTCCGCGATCGCGGACAGGCGCTCTTCGATCGCCGTCACCGCCTCGCGGGCGTCGTCGATCTCCGACAGCGACGCCTCCAGCTCTTCGACGCGCTCTGCGGCTTCCTCCGCCTCGTCGCGCTTCTGCGCGGCGACCTCGCGGGTCTCTTCGGCCTCCTCTCTGAGACCGGCCGCGCGCTCGCGCTTCTCCTCGGCCGACTCCCGCTTCCGTTCCGCCTCCTCGCGCTTCTCTTCGACCCGCGATTCGAGGGTGTCGACCCGCTCGTCGATCTCGTCGAGCCGGTCCGCGGCGCTCGCGAGCTCGTCCAGCTCCGCGATCCGCTCGTCGAGGTCGTCCTCGCGCTCGCGGGCGTCCTCCAGCTCCGATTCGAGCTCCGCGACGCGCTCACGATCCTCCTCGATCCCGCTGGCGTGCGGCGAGTCCTCGACCGGCTGCCCGCACTCGGGGCACTTCCCCGCCGCGAGCAGCTCCTCGGCCTCTCCGACCCGCTCGCGGGCGTTCTTCACCTCCGCCGAGAGCTCGGCGATCCGCTCCCGGACCTCGCCGCGCTCGTCGCGCAGCGCGTCCCGCTCCTCGCTGACGCCGTCGCGATCGACGTCGGCGTCGGCGGCCGCGATCCGCTCGCGGAGTCCGTCGGCCTCTTCGCGGAGGCCCGCGACCGACGACTCGGCCTCGTCGGCTTCCTCGGCCGTCGCCTCCGCCTCGTCGGCGAGGTCGTCGGCCTCGGACTCGATCTCCGCGGCGCGCTCGGTGCGATCGTCCGCCTTCCCGGCGAGGTTCGTCGCCTGGTTCCGGAACGCCTCGGCGCTCACCCGCTCGTCGTCGAGCTCGTCCCGAATCTCCGCCTCCCGGTCGTCGAGTTCCTCGCGGCGGTCGGCGATCGCTTCCTCGCTCGCGGCGTCGAGGCCGGCGTCGTCGAGCCGGTCGGCGATCGCGGCCTCGATCTCGTCGATCCGCTCGCGGGCCTCGCGGATCGCGTCGCGGTGGTCGTCGCGCTCGCGCTCGGCCTCGCGGATCGCGGCCTCGATCTCGTCGATCTCCCCTTCGACCGACTCCAACTCTTCCCGCTTCTCGGCGTGGGTCTCGAGCGTCTCCGCGGCCGCGTCGCGCGTCTCCTTCGCCTGTTCGCGCTGGCTCTCGTACCGATCGATATCCTCGTCGACCTCGCCGAGTTCGCTCTCTAACTCGTTGAGTCGTCCGTGGAGGTCGCGGTCCTCCTTCGCCGCGATCTGCTCGTCGAGCTGGTCGAGCCGCCCGCGACGGTTCTCCAGCACGTCCTCGACGCCGAGCCGTGCGTCGCCGGCGCGCTCGCGGTACTCCTCGAGCTTCCCTAACTGAAGCAGGTCGTCGATCGTGTCCTGTCGCTCCCGCGGGGTGGCGTTGATGAGCTTGTTCACCTCCCCCTGCCGGACGTACGCGCAGTTGACGAACGCCTCGGCGTCCATCCGCAGCAGCTCCGTGACGAACTCGCGGACCGCTCGGGCGCCGTCACGGGTCACGTCGCTCCCGTCGGTCGACTCGAGCGTACACTGGTGGTCGATCCGGCCGTCGTAGGACTTGAGCCGCCGCTCGATCCGGTAGGAGACGCCGTCGTGGGTGAACCACAGCTCGACCTCCGTCTCCTCCTCGCCGTTCGTGATGACGTCTTCGAGGGTGCCGTCGAGCGCCTTCGACCCGTACAGCGCGAAGAAGCAGGCCTCCAGCAGCGACGATTTCCCGCTGCCGTTGAGCCCGTGGATCACCGTGACCCCCTCCGTCAGCCGCAGGTCTGCGTCGCCGTACGGCTTGAAGTTCGCGAGGCGGACGCGGTCGAACTTCACAGGTAGTCCTCCATGGAGACCTGCCCGTCGGTCGACGCCGGATCGGGGTCCGTCGCCTCCGTGGGTTCAGGTTCGGTGTCCGACTCGTCGGTGTCCGATTCGTCCGGGTCAGGGTCGGCCGCGTCCGACTCGTCCGACTCGGATTCGTCGGTGTCCGCCTCCTCGGCGTCCGGCTCCTCGGCGTCGTCTGCCTCTTCGCCGTCGCCCGCTTCCTCGCCGCCGTCCGCCTCGTCGCCACTCTCGCTGTCGTCCGCCTCCTCGGCGTTGACGGCTTCGGCGTCCGACTCGACCGGCTCGAACGCGCCGAGCTCCCCCTCCTCGTCGAGCCGCTCCTCGACCCGCCGTTTCACCGTCTCGCGGACGTTGGCGTCGGGGACGGTGTCCTCGCGAACGGCGCTTTCGACGTCGCGCGCGGCGGTCGACAGCGCCATCTCGTCGAGCCGGTCGCGGACCGCGTCCTCGGGGTCGGCGAAGCTCACGTCGACCTCGCCGTCGGCGTCGACCTCGCGTCTGTCCGTGACGCGCGCGATGAGCGCGCCCTCGTCGTTGGCGAACTCCTCGACGGCCGCCGGCGTCACCGGGTCGCCCGCGCCGGTTATCTCGACGTGGACCACCGCCTCCGCGAGGTCGTACTCGCGAACGCGCTCGCGGACTCGGGACTCGCCTTCCCCCTCGCGCAGTTCGACCGAGACGAAGACGAACGGGCGCGTGTCGAGCGCGCGGCGCCGGATCTCGACGCGGTCGTCGCCCCCGGCCGCGTCGGCGTCGAAGACGACGAGGTTGTAGCCGCGCCCCTCGCGCTCGCTCGCGCTCGCGCGCTCTGTCGAGCCCGGGTACGTGACCCAGGTGCCGGCGACCTCCGCGGTGTCCGGCGTGTGGTTGTCGCCGAGGAGCATCGCGTCGAAGTCGACGTCGCTCTCGGTGAGCACGGTCTCCGTGTCCCAGTCGGCGTAGCCGAACGGCTCGAAGAGCCCGTGCGCGACGAGCGCCGCGTACTCTGCGTCGTGGTCGGCGAACGCGTAGTCGAGGTCGTCGCGCCGCGAGACGGGGACGTGGTCGAGCCCGTAGAAGGCGGCCTCGCCCACGACGACCGGCTCGTCGCCGAGCCGGGTCGCGAGCCCGAGCCGCTCGAAGAGATCGAGCCACTGTCCGCCTCGGGTCGACTCGTGGTTGCCGACGACCGCGAGGAAGGGGATCCCGGCGTCGTCGAGCCGGCGGAGGACGGAGATGGTCCCCATCAGGTCCCGCAGTTCCGGCCGGCGGTCGTGGAAGAGGTCGCCCGCGTGGACGACGGCGTCGACGCCGTCGTCGACCGCGTCGTCGACCACGGACTCGAACGCGTCGAGGAAGTCCTGGCGTCGGACCGGCGAGTGGTACTGCGAGTACCCGATGTGGGTGTCGCCGGTGTGGATCACCCGTGTCATCTGTCCGCGTCTTGGCCGGTGTCCGGCTTAGGGATTCCGGGGCCGGAGCGGAAGTGGTCGCGGTCGGCGTCGCGATCCGGTCGGAGGTCACCGTCCCTCTCGTCGCCGTCGCGCTCGTCGCCGTCGCCCGCCGCTGCCCGCCGGAACTCCCGATACTCGGCGAGCGCGTCGCGTCCGCGCTCGGCGGCGGCCTCGTCGCCCGCGCGGTCCGCCGCGTCGACCGCGTCCGCGAGTCGGTCGAGCCCGACGGCGTCGACGAACCCGGCCGCGCGCCGGAGATCGGTTCGCGCGGCGTCCGCCTCGTCGATCACGGCGACGTACGGGCGTCTCGCGGTGTCGGTGCGCGTCGCGAGCGCGGCGAGGGCGCGCTTGACGGCGGTAGTCGAGACCACGGGCCGACTGGCGCGCTATCGGATATAAACCGTCGCGGACGGCGCCGCTCCACGCGGCCGCGAGCGGTCGCCCGGGCGCGCCCGTTCAGATCCCCAGCGAGTACAGCCGCTTGCGGGCGTCGGTGAAGGAGAACCGGGAGTCGACGACGCCCTCCTCTTCGAGCCGCGACAGCGCGTAGCGGACGGTCCGCGGCGGGAGCAGCGTCTCCTCGGCCAGTTCGCTCTGCGTCAGCGTGTCGTTGTAGTCTAACACCTTCGCGACTAGCTTTGCGCTCGGCGGGAGGTCGCGAACGGCCGCCCAGCGGTCCGCTGCTCCGTCGTCGGTGGTGACGGCGTCGGTCGTGCTCATGCGTACTTCGATCGTACCAATGCCGGGTAATAATATTTACTATCCTATTTAATTACTATTGGGAATTAAATTGCCCCAACCGACCGAATCCGCCCGGACGCAGACCGCCGCCGTACGGCGTCTCGTTGGCGGAACGCCCCCGTCGTGCCCCCACCCGAAGCCTCTTATCCGCGAGACGCTTTAATAAACACAATGAGCGACACGGTCGACGACGTCGATATGCCCTACGACGAGGGAGCGGCGTCGAAACAGGAGAAGATCGACTCCTTACAGGAGCGGCTCGACGTCTTGGAGTCCCAGAACGAGGAGATGCGCGACAAGCTCCTCGACGCCAACGCGGAGAACAACAAGTACCAGCAGAAGCTCGAACGGCTCACCCACGAGAACAAGAAGCTGAAGCAGTCCCCGCTGTTCGTGGCGACGGTCCAGGAGATCACGCCCGACGGCGCGGTGATCAAACAGCACGGCAACAACCAGGAGGCGCTCACCGAGATCACCGACGAGATGCGCGAGAAGCTCGACCCCGACGACCGCGTCGCGGTCAACAACTCGCTGTCGGTGGTCAAGAAGCTGGAGAAGGAGACGGACGTCCGCGCCCGCGTCATGCAGGTCGAGCACTCCCCGGACGTCACCTACGCCGACATCGGCGGGCTCGAAGACCAGATGCAGGAGGTCCGCGAGACCGTCGAGATGCCCCTCGAACACCCCGACATGTTCGAGGACGTGGGCATCACGCCCCCGAGCGGCGTGCTGCTGTACGGCCCGCCGGGCACCGGGAAGACGATGCTCGCGAAGGCCGTCGCCAACGAGACGGACGCGACGTTCATCAAGATGGCCGGCTCCGAGCTCGTCCACAAGTTCATCGGCGAGGGCGCGAAGCTGGTCCGCGACCTGTTCGAGGTCGCCCGCGAGAACCAGCCCGCCGTCCTGTTCATCGACGAGATCGACGCGATCGCCTCGAAGCGGACGGACTCGAAGACCTCGGGCGACGCCGAGGTCCAGCGGACGATGATGCAGCTGCTCAGCGAGATGGACGGCTTCGACGAACGCGGTGAGGTCCGGATCATCGCCGCGACCAACCGCTTCGACATGCTCGACCCCGCCATCCTCCGCCCCGGCCGCTTCGACCGCCTCATCGAGGTGCCCAAGCCGGAGACCGAGGGCCGCGAGATCATCTTCCAGATCCACACCCGCAACATGAACCTCGCCGACGGCGTCGACTTCGCCGAGCTCGCCGAGCTGACCCCGGACGCCTCCGGCGCCGACATCAAGGCGATGTGTACCGAGGCCGGGATGTTCGCCATCCGCGACGACCGCACGGAGGTCACGCTCGACGACTTCCTCGAAGCCCACGAGAAGCTCAGTCAGGACGAGGAGACGAGCGCAGACGACTCGCTGGCGTTCGCCTGATCGGGTCGCCGTCGCTCCGCTCCGGGAGCCGTCGCCGACTCGCCTTTTCTCCTTCGACCGCCCTCAAAGCGCCGCGACCGCGAGGTACGGCAGGAAGAAGATCAGCAGGAACACCAGCCCGACCGCGAGGGCGTAGCCGGCGCCGACGCCGGCGAGCGCGAGCCACCCGTCGTCGAGCGCGTCAGCGACGTCCATGCCCGAAGGACCGCCGCCCGGAACTTAAATCCGCACGCTCGCGTCCGGTATGGCCGCCTCGGTTCTCCGTTCCGCCGCGCCGGTCCCGGTCACACGTCGCCCGCCATCGCCCGGAACAGCCCGTCGGCGAGGGCGTCGCGGTCGACGGTCTCCGGCTCCCCCTCACCCGTGGGGTCGACCTCCGGCTGGATCGTCCCGCCGCCCATCCGGGAGTGGCCCCCGCCGTTCCCGTTGTCGACGTCGTCCAACACCGCCGCAATCGCGTTGCCCATGTGGACCCGGTCGTCGCGCGACCGGCCCGAGAGGTGGACGGTCCCGTCCCGCTCGCCGATCACCACGACGGCGCTGACTCCCTCCAGCTGGATCAGCTCGTCTGCCGCCTGCGGGATGGCGTCGACGTTGTTCACGCCGCCGACGTCGGCGACCCCGAACGACCCCTCGATGCGCCGCCCCGCGATCGCCCGGGCCTTCACCTCCAGCACCTCCGCGTCGACCGCGGGGTTCGCGATGCGGTCGAGCCGGTCTTGGTCGACGCCGGGGTAGAGGTAGGCGGCCGCCGCGAAGTCGGGCTCGCTGGCGCCGACGGTGAGGTGTTTCGTGTCGGCTAAGATTCCGTACAGCAGCCCGGTCGCCGTGTCCGTCGACAGCGTCAGGTCGCTCGCCGTCTCGCTCGCGTGCTTGTCGGGGGGGACGGGAACGGCGTCGTTGTCCTGAAAGTACTCGGCGACGACCGACGCGGTCGCGCCGTAGTCGGTCCGCACGTCGGTGAACGACTCGCCGGCGCCGTCCCCCGGGTGGTGGTCGACGACCGCCGTCGGCAACACCCCGTCCGCGCCGGCGAACCCCCGCGGCTCGTTGTGATCGACCAGGACGACCGACTCCGCCGCGAGGTCGCTCACGTGTTCGATCGGGTCCAGTTCGAGGTCGAGGACGGTCCGGAACGCCCGGTTCTCCTGGTGACGGATCTGGCCGGGGTACTGGACGGTCGCGTCGACGTCCACTTGGGCGGCGAGCGAGGCGACCCCGACCGCGGCCGACATCGCGTCGGGATCCGGGTTCGGGTGCATCAACACCGTAATCTCGTCTTCGTCGGCCAGCAGTCGCCGGAACCGCACTCCCGGCGTCCGCCGGGACCGCAGCACCACTACCCCGGCCGCGACGGCGATCAGGACGACGAGCGCCACGGCGACGGCGAGTTCGGGATTCTCCCGGGCCATGGCCTCCGCCTGCGAGAACCGATCGCCGACCCCGCTCATCGCTCGCATGGGTAGTGGCGAATCGCTCCCGACACATGAAGGTTCGTTACCGTTCCGACGGAGCGGAACCGACGGAATTCGGTCGTTTCCGGGCGGTTACACACCGAACCGGCCGTCGTCCGGCCGGGGCGGGCTACTCGGTCCGCGCCCGGTACGCGCGCACGGCGTCGCGGTACCCCGACCGGAACGTCGGGTGGACGAACTCGTAGCCCAGCTCGCGGAGCAGCGCGTTCGAACACCGCTTGCTCGTTCGAATACGGCGCTCGGCGGCCGCGGAGAGGTCGCCGGCCGCGATCCGCTCGTCCTTCGACAGCTTCTCCGGCCGCTGGACGCCGCAGGCGTCGGCGAGCCAGTCGGCGAACGCGTGCTTGTCGACCGGTTCGTCGTCGACGACGAGGACGACGCGGTCGCGAGCGCGATCCGTCTCCAGGAGGTGTCGGATCGACCCCGCGGCGTCCGCGCGGTGGACCATGTTCAGGTAGCCGGCCGTCACCGGCCCCTCCACGTAGCGCTCCAGCCGGTACCGGTCCGGGCCGTACAGCCCCGCGAACCGGACCACGGTCCCGTCTATTCCGGCGTCGCCCGCGCGCTCGGTCGCGATCCGTTCGGCCTCGGCGAGGACCCGGGTCTTCTCCGTGGTCGGATCGACCGGCGTCTCCTCGTCGACCCAGCCGCCGTCGTGGTCGCCGTACACGCCCGTCGAGGAGGTGTACACCAGCCGATCCGGCGGCGAGGACCGCGAACCGTACTCGTCGACGACGTTCGCGAGCCCGTCGACGTATACTTCCCGCGCCGCGTCGGCGCCCCGCCCGCCGGAACTGGCCGCGAAGACGACCGCGTCCGCGTCCGGGAGCGTCGAGAGCGACGCCGGATCGGTCGCGTCAGCCCGGACGGCCTCGACGTCGGGACCGACGGCGTCGACCGCGTTGAGCCCGTCGTCGGACCGCCGGACGCCGGTGACGTCGTGGCCGCGTTCGGCGAGCTGCTCCGCCAGCGTCAGCCCGACGTAGCCGCAGCCGACGACGACGACCCTCATGGCTTCCGGCGCTCGATGACCGCGAGGATCTCGGCGAGCTGGCCGAGCGTCATCGCGGTCCGCCCCTCCAGCGCCTGCTGAACCTCCTGGCCGGTGAGGTCGGCGTCGATCTTCGCCGCGATGGCGTCGACGTCGAGGACGGCGGTCGCCATCCCCATCAGCAGGTGGTCGCGCACCTCCGCCACCATCGCGTCGGCGTCGCGGCCCGGGTCCGCTGCCGCGAGGACGGCCGCTCCGTCCGCGAGCGAGAGCGCGGCGACGTCCCCGTCGCGGGCGGCGCTCGCGTCCGCCTCGGTCAGTCCGATCTCGTCGACGAGCCGGTCGGTGTCGATCGCCGCCGCCGCCTCCGTTACCATCGCTTCGAAGGCGGCGAGCAGATCCGCCGCCGCCGGCTCGTCGGCGTCGACGTCGGGTCCGGCTCCGCGGCCGTCGACGACCTCGTGGAACATACCGCCACTCGGTCGCCGCGTCTCAAAACGCCTGCGGTCGGAGGCGTTCCGACCGTTCGACGCTCCTGACCGTCGAGTTCCTCACGTCTCCGTACAGCTATCTCTCTCCCCCGGTGACGCGCCCAGTGGACCCGGACAGGGCCAGCCGGCCGACGTCTCGTCGCGCGTCCCGTCGACGTCGCCGACGCCCGGCGGCCCGGCGGGCACCGCCACGACGACGACCGTCCGCGTCTCGAACGCGACCGGCTCCGTCACCCCGAGCGCGACCGACTCGCCGTCCACATCGACGCTGACCGTGCCGGGCTCTCGGACGTACTCGAACGGGCGATCGGGCGTCCCGACGTTCGCGCGGAGGGCGAACCGGGGATACTCCCCGCGCACCTCCACGTTCCACGCGTTGACCGTCGCCACCCAGTACCCGGGAACGGGCGCGACCGGAAGTCCCGCCCCGACGGTCCGGACGGGCTTCGGCACGCGCTCGTCCGGCACCGACGCGACCGCCTCCTTCGCGCGGCCCTCGATCGCCGACTCGACCTGCTTCCGGCGGATCGCGCGGGACGCGGCCGTCGTCTCGTCGACGAACCGGGCCGGAACGCGGACCGCGTTCCGTCCCGCTTCCCTCCGCGTCTCGACGCGGAGGTGCGCGGCGAGCCCGAGCCGCTCCGACGACGAAAGGGACCCGACCCGGGCCGCCTCGCTCGCGACGCGATCCGGGTACTCGCCGTCGCCGACCGCGACGGCCCTGTGGCCGAGCGAGTCGTACTCGGCCGCGGCGTCCTCCAACACCTCGTTCCGCTCCTCGCGCGAGAGATCGGTCCGCTCCGCGAGCCGGTCCGCCAGCGCTTCGTCGACCCGGTCGAGCGAGGCGTCGACCCGCCCGGCGAGCGCGCGTCGGTCGGCGCGCAGATCGTCGTCGTCGGCCGCCGCGAGCGCCTCGTCGGCCGCGAGGAGCGACCGTCCGGCGACGCCGAGACGGACCGTGTCGTCGGTGCCGAGGATCCGGTCGGCGATCCCGCCGGCGACGTCGCTGTACGGGAGCGTGACGTAGTTCACGTTCCGGGTTACGAGCGGTCGCGTCGTCGTGCCGTCGACGCCATCGACGCGTTCCCCGTCGACCGCCGTCCGCGGGAGGTACCCCGGCGACCCCTCCGGCGCGAACGTGACGGCGCCGCCCGGCCCCTCGTCGCCGACGCTGTAGGTCCCCGGGTCGCGGGCGGCCTCGCGGCTGGCGATCACCTCGCCGACGGGTGGCCCGCCGAACGCGTCGTTCACGCGGTCGAGCACGCCCTCGGTCGCCGCCTCTCTGTCTTCGGAGGCCGCTTCGAGCTCCGCGATCACGGCGTCGAGGTACGCGACGCGGGCGGCGACGCGTCCCCGGTCGACCGCGCCGTCGTACCTCGGCGGAGCGTCGCGGAGCGCGTTCCGGCGGTCCCGCACGGTCGCGGCGAGGTCGCGGTACGGCGTCGACTCGCCGACGGCGGCGTCCGCCATCGACGCCTCGGTCTCGATCTCGCGGACGCGCTCCGACAGCTCCGAGACGTCCCTCGCGATCCGGTCCAGGTCGGCGTCCGACCGCTCGCCGTACACGACCGTCGACCGCGTCTCGTCGCCCCGTTCGACCGCCTCGCGCGCCAGCCGGTCGATGTCGCCGTCGGTCTCGACGTCGAGTTCCGCCCGCGCGGCCGCCGGAGTGTCCGCGAGGTCCGGGCCGTCGACGCCCTCGGCGGCGCCGAACGTCCCCGTCGGCCTGTCGGGCGCGCCGGTGCGCGGCGCGTACGTCCCGGTCACCGACACGCGGACGCGGTACCGGTCCGTCGCCTCGTCGGTCGTCACGGCGCGGTCGACGCTCACGTTCTGTACCGTCCCGTTCGGCCCCCGCTCGACGACTCGCCGCTCCCACGTCGCGGTCGCGGCGCGCTCGACGACGACCTCCCGGGTCGCGCCGCCGAACGACACGGATTCACCGGCCGACACCGTCTCGCCGTCGGTCCCCGTTCGGAGGTCGCTCCCGTCGACCACGCGGACGCGCTCCGTCCGCGACGCGTCGACCCGTTCCCACGGTTCGTCGAGCAGCGATCGGGGGCGGTCCGGCGTCACGGGGCCGCCGTCGGCCACCCGGGTCGTCTCCGTCTCCGCGGTCGCCTCGACGCGGTGGCTCGCCCGAACGATCGATTCGAGGCCGTCGTGGACGCGCGTAGCGGCCCGGTCGGCCGCGTGCCCGACCTCGACCGACGCGGTCTCGCTCGTCGCGTCCGCGGCCGGGTCGAAGGCGGCGTCCTCGCTCGCCGTCGCGTCCCCGGTCGAGGCCGTGTTTCCCCCCTCGCCGTCCCCCGTCCCCGTCGGCGTCGGCGCTCCGAGGACGGCGTCCGTCCAGGCGGCCTCGGGGACGCCGGTCGGCGACAGCAGGTCGGTCACGCCGGTCCGCGCGGCCGCCCGCGCGACGCCGCCGCGCGCGTCGGGGTCGCTGGTCCCGAACACGTCCCGCTGGACGCGGACGATCCCGGCGTTCGTCGACAGCTCGACGTGGCGGTTCGCGACGACGTTCTCGACGGGAGCGCCGGCGTACTGGCCGTACCCCCGGGCCCATGCCATCGCGTAGAGGCTGGCGGTGACCTGTCGACCGAGCCCGGGCCCCTCGACGGGTCCGCGGTCGAGTCGACGCTCGAACCGCTCGGTCCGTTCGTGGGCGGCCAGGGTCGGCACGGCGACCGTGACCGTCCGCGACCGCGTCCGGTTCACGACCGTTCGGCCCTCCCGCGTCGCGGTCGTCGCGACGCCCGCGAAGGTGACCCGCGTCGCGGTCCCGTTCGCGGTCGGTTCGACGCTGACCCGCTCGCGCGCCGCGACGAGGTCGGCGGCCGAGTCGACCGCCGGCAGCGACGCGTTCGCCTCGGCGCCGCCGACGTCGCTCTCGACCGCGCGCAGCGCCTCCGCCCCCGCGATAGCGAGCCGGACTCGGAACGCGTCCTCGAAGGCGGACCCCTCGCGGACCGCCCGGGTTCCGGGCCCCGATCCGTTCGGCGCGCGCGTCACTGGCTCTCTCGCCGCGTCGTGGGCGGCCTCGCGGGCCGCGCTCCTGAGCGCGGCGGTGGCGTCGGCGTCGACGCGCTCGACCGCGCGTTCGACGCGGCGGTCCTCGCCGACGAGCCCCTGCTCAGCGAGCCCCGCGGCGTACGCCGAACTCGTCACGAGCAACAGCACGCCGACGAGCGCGAAGGGGACGCGCGCCCGTTCGTCGACGGTGAACGTCCGTGCGCGACCCGTGTCCGCGGACTGGCCGCAATCTCGATCCCCCACGCTCACCACCTCCGGACGACGATCCGAACGACGCCTTCCGCCGAGCGATGCGATCCCTGTTCGCCGTCGAACCGGTCCGGAACCGGTTGTCGGACCACGGCGACGGCGACGTCGGCGTTTCGCGGCGGTTCGGGGCCGACAGCGACTGCTACCCCGGATTCGGTCGCGTCGGCCGCTCGGCCCCGCCCGCCGCTCCTCCGCAACGGAACCGCCTCGCCGGCGATCGAGTGCGGAGACACCGCCGCCACGCCCCGGGCCCTCGGAGCGCCGGGCGGTCCCTGCGATCCGCCGTGTCCCGGGCCGACGACGATGTCGTCTGCGTCGCTCTCGCCGCCGCGTCGGACCGTTACGTCGACGCGCGTCCGCGGACCGACTCCCGCGCGGACTGCCTCGACGGCCCTGCGGTCGAACGCGCCCTCCGCGTCCCGGACGGCGACCAGTGCGAGCAGCTCCGCGCGGGTCGCGTGGACGCGACGCGTGCCGTTCGGCGCGTCCTCGTCGGAGTACGAAACGGTCGCGGTCTCGGTGACGAGCCGGTCCGCGGCGTCGGTCGCGGTCGGGCCGTCGGGGCCGCCGGCGTCGCTCGCGCCGAGCCCGACGACGCTCGCGGAGACGCAAAGCAGCAGCACGGTCACGTCGAGGACGGTGCTGGTCACCGCCACACCACCGCCCGGAGCGTCCCGCGGACGTTTCGGCCCGGCGCCACGCGGACCGTCACCCGCCGCTCGGCGACCGCGACCGCGTCCGGCGACCGGACCTCCGGCGGTCCGGGAGCGTCCGGGCCCGACGCCGCCAGCCACCGCTCGCCGCCCGCCTCCAGTTCGATCGCGGTCGCGGTCCCCGGCGCTTCCACTCGTCGCATCCGCGCGGGGTCGACGACGCCGCCGACGGTGATCGCCTCCTCGACGCGGTCGAGCGCCGCCCTCGCGGCCGACCGATCGTCGTCGGGCGCCGCGTCCGCGAACGCGCCGGCGTACAGCCCCAGCGCGAGTCCGACGACCACTACCGCGACGAGCGCGGCGGTCGGTTCGACGGCGGCGCGGTCGGCGGTCGAGAGCGCCGCAGCAGGCCGCTTCGACGCCCCCGACGTTTCCGGTCCGTCTGGTTTCACGGAGTCGTGTGACACGCGAGATCACCCCACGAGCGTGACGCGGACGCCTCCGTAGTGGACCCGTCGAACCGTGACCCGCTCCGGTGCGGGCATCCACGCCGCGTCCGCCGCTCGCGCGCGCTCGGCCGCCGCCGCGAACGCCGCCGGATCGTCGAACGCGGCGTCCGGGGGAGCGCCGTCGAGGACGCGCCGAAGCCGCGGGTCGGTCGTCGCGTTCGGCGTCATCCCCGCGTCCGGCCGGATCACCGGCGTAATCCGCGGGGCGTCGAGCGTCGCCCGCGCCGTCTCCCGATCGTCGCCGAGCGAGACGGATCCCTCCGCGAGCCGGAGCCTCTCCGCGGTGATGCCGTGTTCGGCCGTCGCCGGGTACTCCCCGTCCGCGACCGAATCGATCGTGCGCGCCACGCCGTCGGCGTCCGGCGGCGGCGAGGCCGGAAACGATGCGGCCACGCCGACGGCCGCGACGCTCACGACGGCCAGACCGAGCCACGCGTACGTGGCGTCGAGGTGCGTCTCGAACATGGCGCGGCTGGGCGCGGCTTGGTATATAAATGATCGGCGCGGAGGTCGGGTCCGAACGGGACCTCGTTCCCCCGCCGTCCGATTTCAAAACAGGAGCCCGGCGCCGGCGAACGCGACGAGGAACGTCGCGGTGGCCGTCGGCAGCGCGATGCCGATCCGATACGCCACCAGCGTCCGGTCGAACCCTCGCTCCAGGCCGGTCGCGAGCCCGGTGAGGAGTGCGGCGAGCAGCAGCACGTACGTCCCGACGATCCGTCCGAGGACCGGGACCGACAGGGTTCCCGCACCGCCGTTCGTCCCGGCCGCGCCGCTCCCGCCGGCCGCACCGCCGGCGCCGGCGGTCGCCGGTCCGCCCTGTCCTAAGAACGCCTCGCGGACGCCGACCCGCAGCGTGTCGCTCCGCCGTCCGGCGCGCTCGAACAGCTCGCCGGTCGCGCCGTCCAGCCGCTCGCCGGCGTTCGCGACCGCGGTCTCGACCGCCACGCCCTCCGCCACGTCGCCGCCGATCACGGTCATCGCGTCCGGGAGCCCTCGCTCGACGTCGCGCACGTCCGATAACACCGCCCGACGAGGTCGCGCGAGGACGAACAGCGCGCTCCCGACGCCGACGCCGACCCCCGCGACCGGCCGCGCCCACGGCGCGACCGTCCGCGCGGCGACGACGGCCGCCGCCGCTCCGAGGGCGCACCCGACGACGAGCGCGCGGCCGCGCCGGTCCGGCACGTCCGGGTGGTCGCCGCCGATTTCCGGCGGCGGGAACGCGACCGGTCGCCGGAAGAGCAGCCACGCCGAGGCGGCCAGCAGTCCGGCGGGAAGCGCGACGAGGTACAGGCCGGCGACGAGCCCGGGACCGATGGCGACGCCGGCGGCGGCGCCCGCGGGAAGCAGCGCGATGAGCGCCAGCGGGAGCAGCACGCCGAACGCGTACAGCGCGGAGACCGGTCCCCGAACCGCCCCGACGAACGACGCGAGTCGGTCCGTCGTTCCGGAGAGCGTCGCGTCGAGCGCGCGGTCCAGACACCGCCCGCGACGCTCCGGCGGCGCGGTCGCCGCCGTCCGGACCAGCGCCGCGGCGCGGTCGATCGCCGGGAACCAGGGCCGCCACTCGCGGGCGAACGCCCGGAGGCCGCTCGTCGGTCCGTCCGCGCTCCCCCGCTCGTGGCGGGCGAGCGCCGCGGCCAGCGGTCCGTCCCCCGTCCGGCCGGCGAACCGCACCGCCCGCTCGGTCGAGGGGTCCAGCCGCATTCGCAACACGAGCCGCCCGACGAGTCCCGGCGCTGCGCCGAGCGCCCGCGTCCGCCGGAGCGACGCGAGCCACACCGGCGCACGGTGGACCGCGTGTGCTCCGCCGACGAAGGCGGCCAGTCCCGCGGGCGCGGCGGCGACCGCGCCGGCGACGAGCGCCGAGACGACGGTGACGACCGCACCCGTGACGATCCCGACCCGATACCCGACGGCCACGACGCGCTCTGCGGAGGCGTCCCACCCGAGGAACGCGACCGCCCGGCGCAGCTCCTCCGAAACGTCTGATTCGTCGTCGCCGGCGGAGCGGAGGGGCCCGTCGGACGCGGTCGGCCGACGCTCCGTCATCGGTCGCCTCCCGCGTACCGCGTCGGCGCGGTCCGTCCCGTTCGAACCGCGTCGCGGATTCGGTCGCTCCGCCGGTCGACGGCCTCTCGAACCGCGGCGTACGACTCGCTCGCCTCCGCGAGGTCCTCGATCAGTCGGCTCTCGCCGCGGTCGATCCGCCCCGTCGCGACGAGCCCCTGTTCGGTCCGCTCGAAGAGGGGATCGAAGCTCACCCCGTCGTCGCGGTCGCCGACCTCCACGATCGATTCGACGCGGTGGTCGTCGAGAACCGCGATCAGGTCGGTCGCGGCGAACGACGAGCGGGCGACCCCGAGGTCGGTGACGACGCGCTCTTCGACGGCCGCCGGGTCCTCGCCGTGGATCGTCCCGAGGACCGTCTCGCCGGCGGCCCCGACCCGCATCGCCTCGTACAGCGCCTGCGCCTCCTCGCCGCGCACCTCGCCGACGCACATCGCGCCGCCGCCCATGCGGAGCGCGGTCCGCACGGCGTCCGCCGGCGCGAGCTCGGCGCCGTCGCCGACGCGGAGCCGCTGGGCGTCCCGCCCGGCGTCGGCGAGCGCGTCCACCGGGAGTTCCGGCGTGTCCTCGACCGCGATCGTCCGCGTTTCGGAGGGAAGTTCCCACAGCAGGGCCCCGAGCGCGGTCGTCTTCCCGGCCGCTCGACCCCCCGCGACGAGCCCGGTCACGCCGCGCTCGACGGCGACCGACAACAGGCCGGCCGCCGCGGGCGTGAGCGTGTCGACGGACACCAGCCGAGCGAGCGTCCACGCCTCCGGGTCGCCGCGCCGGAAGGTGAACGAGAGGCCGTCGCTCGCCGGTGCCGTGGCGGCGGCGACCCTGACCCGTCCGGTCTCGGACTCGATCGTCGCGTCGAGCGTCGGCGTCGCCCGCGAGAACGCCCGCCCGCTCGCCCGTCGAAGCCTGGACGCGAGCGTGGCGGCTCCCTCAGGCGGAAGCCGCACGTTCGTCCGACACCGTTCGCCGTCGAGGACCACTCGCAGGGGGTTCTCCGCGACCGGCGCCGTCACCGTCGCGTCGCTCACGCGGTCGTCCGCGAAGACGTGTTCGAACGCGCCGTAGCCGTGCGTGTGCCGCCGCAGGACCTCGGTCAGGTCCGCGACCGGGTCGACGTCGTCCGCCACGGCCCGCACCGCTCGTCCGGGCGCCCTGTCGCCGCCGCGGGGATCGCCGAGCAGCCGGTCCCGCGCGGCGGCCAGCGTCGCCACGCTCTCGGCGTCCAGGTCGGCGCTCGGCGGCGTGAGGTGATACGTCCTGAGGGATTCGTCGCCCTCGTAGAGCCGGACGGTCGCCCCGGTCGAGACCGTCCAGCGGTCGGCCAGCGTCGCGCCCGGCGGCGGCGCGGCCGCGACGCGCGCGGTCGCGGCCGTCGGCCCGACGTGCGCCCGTAGCCGCTCGTTCAGGTCGCGGTCGCTCTCCGCTCCGTCCGCGTCTCCCGCGAGTTCCTCGGCGGCCGACAGCAGTCCCGTCTCGGTCGCGATCCGCTTCGCGGGACTCGCGCGTCCGGCCGCCTCCGCCGCCGCGCCGAGCGGATCGCGGGCGACCCGATCGACGAGCCGCTCTTCGTGGAAGCCGATCCGCTCGCGGAACCGTCCCGCGGCGATCAGGAGGTCGGCCGCCCGGTCGGCGTAGGAGCGCTCTCGTCCGCGGTGTCGAGTCCTTATCACGTCCGCGTCCCGGTCGGTGAGCGCCGCGATAACGGTCGCGAGGCAGTCCGGGCTCGCGGCGAGGTCGCCGCGTCCGGGGCAGCCGTCGGCGTCGACATCGAGGACGACCCGGTCCTCGACGCCAGTCCCCACGGGCTCGCGGAACGCCGGTTCGCACCGGCACCTGCCGCCGCCGTCTTCGACCCACGGAAGCCGTCCGATAAGCGTCTCGCCGTCGTCGCCGGCGATCCGCTCGCTGAGACCGAGGTTCATGGCGGGCGTGGCCGCGGTTTGATATATAAACGATCGGCCGATCGTCCGCTCTCGGTTCCCTCTGTCGAACGGGGCTGTCCGACACGACGGATCCCGACCGGTCGGATCTATCCAATTCGACGGATCCGGACCGTCGGCCCTCCGTCGTCGACGTATTTGATCCGAATCCGGTTCGCCCCGCCCGGCCGGAGTTCGACCGGTCCGCCGGCGAGGTCGACCGCCGTCTCCGCGGGCCCCGTGCCGACGCGGAGCGTGCGCTCCGGGCGGTCGTCGATCCGATACGTGAGGGCGACGCCGTCTGGTCGGTCCGGCGGCTCGACGAGCGCGACGCGGTCGACGTCCGCCGCGGCGAACCCCGTCGGAACCCGGAGGAGGACCGTCGTCTGCGCCGCCATCGCGGGGTCGCTCACGGGCGTCGACCCGGCGACGACGCCGCCGATCGCCCGCTCCAGCCGGTCCGCCTCCGCGCCGATCCGCTCCGCCGTCGTCGCGGTTCGGGCCGTCTCGACCGCGGGCATCGACGCCGCCAGCAGCGCGACCGCCACGAGGACGGTGAGGACCACCCGGATCACGGCCCGCTCACAGCGACTCCCGGAGCCGGTCCAGCGCGTCCGTCGCCCACGCGCCGTCGTCGCCGTCTCCGCCGTCCTCGGCGCGCTCGCTGTCGCCGGTACGCGGTCCGGACGTCGGCCGGTCGTCCGGCAGGGCGGCGTCGAGAGCGCTCTCCGACGGAACCGCACCGTCGGGGCCGTCCCCGTCTCGCGCGCCTCGGTCGGGCGCGGCGCTCTCGCCGTCTCGACCGGTCCCGTCGCCGGCGCCTCGATCTCCCCCGTCGCTGGCGCCTCGACCGATCCCGTCGCCACCGCCGTCCCGTCCGCTTCCTCGCCCGGCCTCGGTCGCCCGCGCGAGCGCGAGGTCGGCCCGCCGCTCGACCTCGCGGTTGACGGCTCTGACCGCCCCCGCGTAGCCGCGGACCGCCTGCGTCGCCGACTCCAGCTCCGCGACGCGCTCCTCGAGGTCGTCGAGCCGCGATTCGAGCCGCTCGCGCTCGGCGGTCGCCTCCGCCTCCGAGGCGGCGTCCGCCGGGCGCGCGTCGCTCCCGGTCACCGCGCGCTCGACCGCGCTGAGCCGGGCCTCGATCCGATCCCTCGGATCGTTCCCTTCGTTCTCTCTCGCCCTCGCCTCGGGTTCCGCCCCCGTCGGCGCCGCCTCCGTTCCCGTTCTCGACGGCTCGGCCCCCTTCGCGTGGTCGGTCATGCGACCCGTTGCCCGCGGTTTCACTCTTAAACCTCGGGGAAAGGGTATTGTTCCGGGGAGTGGTACGTCCCCGCATGAAGGCAGTCCTCCTCGGCGTCGGACAGGCGGGCGGCAAGCTGGCGACCGCCCTCGCGGAGTTCGACGCCGACGCCGGCTACGGCGCGGTCCTCGACGCGCTCGCCGTCAACACGGCCGCGGCCGACCTCGACCCGCTCCCGCTCGAAACGGTCCTCGTCGGGCAGTCGCGCGTCAGCGGCCACGGCGTCGGCGGCGACAACGAACTGGGCGCGGAAGTGATGGACGAGGACGCCGTCGAGGTGTTGGACGCGCTCGCGCCGAAGGTCACCGCGGAGGCCGAGGCGATACTCGTCGTCGCCGGCCTCGGCGGCGGGACGGGATCCGGCGGCGCGCCGGTCCTCGTCCGCGAGCTGAACCGCGTGTACGACGTCCCCGTCTACGCGGTCGGAATCCTCCCCGGCCGCGACGAGGGGACGATGTATCAGGTGAACGCCGGCCGCTCGCTGAAGACGCTGGTCCGCGAGGCGGACGCGACGATCCTGTTGGACAACGACGCGTGGCGCTCCTCGGGGGAGTCCATGGAGGGCGGCTACGAGGCGATCAACGCCTCGATGGCGAAGCGGATCGGGCTCATCCTGGCCGCCGGCGAGGCGGTCGAGGGCGTCGGTGAGTCCGTCGTCGACACGAGCGAGGTGATCAACACGCTCCGCGCGGGCGGGATGGCCGCGGTCGGGTTCGCGTCGGCGCCCGCGGCCGAGGACGCGGAGGAGAACGTCACCACGGTGACGAGCGCGGTCCGCAGCGCGGTGATGACCGGGCTCTCGCTACCGAATGCCACCGACGCCGATGCGGCCCTCGTCGCGGTCGCGGGCGATCCGGACCGGATCTCGCGGAAGGGCGCGGAGAAGGCCCGGAAGTGGCTTCAAGAGGAGACGGGGTCGATGCAGGTGCGCGGCGGGGACTTCCCGCTCGACTCCGAGCGGATCGCCGCCCTGGTCCTCCTCGCGGGCGTCGAGCGCTCGCAGCGGGTGGAGGCGTTCCTAGAGCGCGCCAGGCAGGCGGTCCGCGACGAGCGCGAGGAGAAGCCCGACCCGGCGGCCGCGTTCGACAACGACGAGATAGACGACCTGCTCTGAGCGCGGTCCGCCGCCCGGAACCGGGCGACGCGCCCGGCCGACGGGACAGGTTCCGCACCTTTTTGTTCTCGCCCGGTGGAGTCTCGGCCGATGACCAATCCGTGGGACGACTGGGACCACGTGCTGAAGGTCGACCCCGACAAGGACCTCCGGTCGGGCGAGACCTTCGAGGACGTCTGCCGGACCGGGACGGACGCGATCGAGATCGGCGGCACCCTCGACGTCACCGCGGAGAAGATGACGCGCGTCGTCGACGCCGCAGCGGAGTACGACGTGCCGCTGTACCAGGAGCCGTCGAACCCGGGCGTCGTGATCGACTCGCCGGCGCTCGACGGCTACCTGATCCCCACCGTGTTCAACGCCGGCGGCCCCTTCTGGATCACCGGCGCGCACAAGGAGTGGGTCCGGATCGACGACCTCGACTGGAGCCGGACCCACACCGAGGCGTACATCGTGATGAACCCCGAGGCGTCGGTCGCCCAGCTGACGGAGGCCGACTGCGACCTCAGCGCCGACGACGTGGGGGCGTACGCCAAGGTGGCCGAGCGCATGTTCGGCCAGGAGATCGTCTACGTCGAGTACTCGGGCACCTTCGGCGACACCGAAAAGGTCGCGGCCGCCCACGACGCCTTGGACGACGCCACGCTCTTCTACGGCGGCGGGATCGGCGACTACGAGTCGGCCAACGAGATGGCCGCCCACAGCGACGTGATCGTCGTCGGCGACCTGCTCCACGACGAGGGCGTCGACGCCGTCCGCGAGACGGTGAAGGGCGCGAAGGACGCGCACGACGCCTAAACGCCTTTTTGCCGTCGGATTCCCTCGCTCACTTCGTTCGCTTGGGGAACCGATCGCTTCGCTCGTGGACGCTTTCCACAGGGAAGACGGTGGATATGCCGGGCTAAGCGGGTCAGTGATACGGTCGGCGCGTGCCTCCGAGCGCCCAGCGGGCGCGAGGAGCACGCGCGAGGGAGTCGGCCGGTCGGAGCGAAGCGGAGACCGGCCGACGAGGCTGGGGAGGGGTGAGGTGCTGTGCGGTGCCGTGCGGGGCGGGACTCAAAGGGGCAGCCGCGAGGACGAAGCACGACGACGCAAGCACCGCAAGGAGCGAGCGGAGCGAGCGACTGAGGAGCACAGCGAGTCGCGCGAGTCCTCGCGGCTGGGGCTTTGGAGGTGTTCGCTGCCGATCGGTAGGTAACGGCTTATAAACGGGCGGCTGGGGCTTTGGAGGTGTTCGCTGCCGATCGGTAGGTAACGGCTTATAAACGAGCGGCTGGGGCTTTGGAGGTGTTTGCCAACGATTCGTAGACAACGATTTATAAACGAACAGCTGGTGATTTGGCGGTGTCCACTGCGGTCTCGCCTCCAGAATCACACGGCCAAACCGCCCGGGATTTCGGACCCCTGCCTCGCGACACCACCTCTCAGGCGTACCCGTCCAGCATGTTCTCGACGTACTTCGCGATCACGTCGACCTCCAGGTGGACCGGGTCGCCGACCGACTTCTCCGAGAGCGTCGTCAGGTCGTAGGTGGTCGGGATGATCGCGACGTCGAACTCGTCGCCGCGCTTCTCGGCGACCGTCAGCGAGATGCCGTCGAGCGTCACGGAGCCCTTGTCGACGAGGTAGTCGCCGTGCCCCTCGGGGATCGCGAAGGTGAACCGCCAGTCTTCGCCGACGCGCTCGATCCCCGTCACCTCGGCGACGGTGTCGACGTGGCCCTGAACGACGTGGCCGTCGAACCGCCCGTCCGCGGGCATCGCGCGCTCGACGTTGACCGCGTCGCCCTCGCGCACGTCGCCGAGGTACGTCTTCGCGACCGTCTCGCTCGCGAGGAACACCTCGAACCAGCCGGGCTCGCCGTCTGTCTCGGCCGCGGCGCGGCCGGTCCCGTACTCCTCGACGGTCAGGCAGACGCCGCTCACGCTGATCGACTGGCCGTGATGGAGGTCGTCGAACCCGTCGACGCCGATCCGCAGCCGCAGTCCGTCGTCGGTCTCGGTCCGCGACCGGACCGCGCCGGTGCCCTCGACGATGCCGGTGAACATACCGGAACTGGGGGCGGGCGACGGTTATCGGTTCTGGGTCCGCGCGGTCGCGTCGGGCGACCGGACCGGCTCCGCGACCTCGCGGCCCGCCGCCGCGTCCCTTTTCTCCCCCGGGGATCAACGGGGCCGCAATGCGACTGGGACTGCTGGACATGATCGGGCTGGCGGCGTCGCTCGTCTTCGCGCTGCCGCTCGCGAACTACGCCGTGGTCCGGCTGGTCGCCGGCGAGGTCGCGCTCGGCGCCGGCCTCCTCGTCGTCGCCGTCGCGATGGTCGTCCTCCCGCAGTACTTCCTCGATCCGGCCCGAATCGCCCGCAGGCTCCTCTCCGGGCTGTTACCCCGGCAGCTGCGCGGCGATACCGACAGCGCGGACGCCGGCCGCGAAAGCGGCGCGGACGAGTCCGAGTCACCGGACGCCGCCGCGGTCGACGGCGACGACGCGACGGGTCGGTAGGTCGGCTCCTCAGCGCGCGTCCGACCGCTTCTCCGGGACAATTCCGAACGGGTACTCGGCCAGTATCTCGTACCCGTCGTCGGTGACGACGATCAGGTCTTCCAGCCTGATCCCCCCGATTTCGGGGTCGTAGACGCCGGGCTCGACCGTCACGACGTGCCCCGGGCGGAGCTCGCCCGCCCCCGACAGCGACGCCCCCTCGTGGAGGCTCACGCCGACGCCGTGGCCGGTGCCGTGCGTGAAGCCGGCCTCGCCCTCGGTCGCGTTCGGGTCGAAGCCGTACGCGGCCAGCTCCGCGGCGGCCTCGCCGTGGACCGTCTTCGCCGGGACGCCCGGTTCGACCTCGTCGAGCGCGGCCTCGCGGGCGGCCTCGACCGCGACGTACGCGCGGCGCTCCCAGCCGCCGTCGCCGCGTACGACGAACGTCCGCGTCGCGTCGCCGTAGTAGCCGTCCGGGCCGCGCGGGGAGACGTCCAGCAGCACCGTCTCGCCGGGTCGAATCGGGTCGTCGCCGACGTAGTGGAGGTCGGCCGCCGACGGCCCGGCGCCGATCACGGTGTTGCCGGCGTCGCGGACCCCGCGAGTGGTGAGGACGCGGTTCACCTCGCGGCGGAGCCGCTCGGTCGTGAGGGGTTCGTCGTCCCAGCGGAGCGGCGGGCGGCGGCCGTCGCCGGAGCGGTCGTCCGCTTCGCGCTCGTCGTCCCCCGCTCCGACGACCTCGCTCTCGGCGAGCACCGCCTCGGCGCGGGCGAGCCCGGCGACCGTCGCGCGCTGGACGCGCCGGAGCCGGTCGACCTCCGCCGGCGTCTTCCGCTCCCGGGCGGCCGCGACCGCGTCCGTCGACGCGAGATCGACGCCCGCCCGTTCGAGGTACACCGCGGCGTCGTGGGGGATCGAGGCGGGCGCGAGGACGGTCGGGTCGTCCGTGTCGCTCCCGTCGGTCAGGTCGTCGACGACCGCGGCCGCGCGCTCGCCGGCGTGGTCGCCGACGCGGTCGGTCCGGACCTCGCGAGCGATCCCGTCGTGGAACTCTCCGTCGGCGTCGCCGGTCGGTCCCGAGTCGGCGTCGTCCGCCGAGTCGGCGGCCGGATCGCGGGCGGCCGCGACGAACTCCCGCTCCGCCTGCTCGCGGAAGAGCGCGGGGGCACAGCAGACGGCGCGCCCGACGCGGTCGGCACTCTCGCCGTCCGGGGAGACGACCAGCGCGTAGGGGCGGTCGGGTCCAGAAAACCGCGTCAGGTAGCGCAGGTCGTCGTCGAAGCGGTCGCCGACGGCGACGAGCGCGGCCGCGTCGGCCTCGCGGACCGCCTCGACGACCGGGCGGAGGTCGGTCCGGAGGGGAGCGGCCTCTCCCTCGGCGGCTTCCGGCGTCGCGTCCTCCCCGCTCACGGCTCCGGTTCGGGCACGGCCAGCTCCGCCTGGACCTCCTCGACGAGCTCCTGGGCCGGCTCCTCGCGGAGCTCGTTGAACAGCAGGACGCTGATCGGGAGCGTCGGCGCGCCGCCGATGAGGCTCTCCATGATCACGAGCCGCTCGCGGGCGCGGGACATCCCGACGTAGAAGACGCGGCGCTCGTTGTCGGTGAGGACGGGCACGGGGCTCGTCGCCTTCGTGAACTCCTCGACGCCGTCGACGTCGGTCGGGTCGTCGATGGAGGCCGCCATCTGCTCGACCACCTTCTCCGTGAGGTCGGTGGCGACGAACACGTGGTCGGCCTCGCGGCCCTTCGCGGAGTGGATGGTGCCGACGCGGACGCGGGTCGGATCGGCGCCCTGATACTCGCCTTCGAAGTACGCGCCCATCGACTTGCGCTGGAAGCTCGTCACCTTCCGGACCATGTCGTCCGCGCTGGCGGTGTCCGGCATGAACGGGATGTACTCGTCGAGCGTGTCGGCCGGGATCTCGATCAGGGAGACGTCGTCGGCGTCGGCCGCCTCCTCGCGGTCGTCGAGGTAGTCGTAGAACTCCTCGCGGTCGTGGGTGCCGAACGCCGACTCCTGGAGCATGTCGGCGAGCCGCCGCGCCTCCAGTCCGGTGACGGGCTCGTCGGCCTCGGCCTTCTCGATCGCGCTCACGTAGTCTTGAACACGGTCGGTCCACATCCGCCCGTCGGTGAGCATCGTGAACGGGATGCCGTGGTCGATGAACTCGTCGATGAAGTCGAACATCTGGTAGCGCGCCCGGAACAGGCACATGATGTCGCCCTCGTCGTCCTCGACGGTGTACCGGACGTTCCGGACCAGCTCGATCATCGACGGCGACTCGATCGCCTCGACGGTGCCGCCCTCCTTGCGCGGGTGGAGGTCCTTCTCCTGGCGCTTGTCGATGTGCCGGATCTCGGCGTTGACGACGTTGAGGATCTCCGAGGGGAGCCGGTAGGAGTTCGGGAGGACGACGTCCTCGTCGACGTCGGTGTCGAGGAGGAGGTCGGGGTCGGCGCCCTGCCACGCGTAGACGACCTGGTCGTCGTCGCCGGCGATCAGCACCCGGTCCATGTGCGGGCGCCACTCCTCGAAGACGTTGTACTGGAGCGTCGTGATGTCCTGGAACTCGTCGATGATCAGGTAGTCGACGCTCGGGACGAGCGAGCGCTGCGCGACGCGTTCGAGCATGTCCGCGAAGCCGACGAGGTCGTTGTCGCCCTTGTACGCGCGCCACGCACGGATCGTCTCGGGGATGTCGATCCGGTCGTCGTCGGAGGGCCACGTCGGGGTGTACTTGTTCCCCTGCTGGGCGTTGGGGTCCTCCTCCGGCGGGAGCCGGACCTCCTCGACGTTCCACTGGAAGGGCACGTCGTACCAGTCGGCCACGTCGCGCTCGGTGCGCTGGAGCCACTGCGAGGTGGCGATGACCTTGTTGCCGATGGTCGTCGAGCGCGCGGTTCGGCGGCCGGCGCCGCCGTGCTGGTCCTCGAACTCGATGCCGTACTCCTCGCAGAACGCCTCCTTGTCGTCCTCGCCGACCACGTCGCCCCGCGAGAGGTCGAGCAGCTCGTACGCCTTCGCGTGCATCGTACTCACGTTCCCCTGGAGGCTGCGCGGCGAGACGTCGAGGCGCTCGGCGAGCCGCTCGCGGATCTCCGCCGCGGCCGCGCGCGTGTACGAAACGACGAGTACGTCGCGGACGTCGGCGTCCTCCGCCTCGAGGATCTCCTCGACGCGGTCTAGGAGCGCGGTCGTCTTCCCGCTCCCGGGGCCCCCGAACAGCCGCGTCACCGTGGTATCAGTCATTATTACCCCCAGATTCCGACTCTCCTTAAACGCCGTGGCTCGGCGATCGTCGACCCCGGTCCCGGTTCGGCCCCGCCGGTGCGGCGTCTCGTCGCTCGGTCGGCTCGTCGCTCGGTCGGCTCGTCAGCTGCTCCGCGTCGCGCGCGCTTCGCGGACGTCGGCGCCGTCGCGGACCATGTCCTCGCAGGCCGGACAGACGCGGGGCCGATCGACCTCGTTCGGGGTGAACACCCGAACGTAATCCGTCGTCACGAACGAACCGCAGTTCTGACACGTCGGCATGGTAGTCACTATCGAGTAATTCCACATAATACTACCGGGGAGTATGACGGAAAGAAAATTCGCGGAACCGGGCGTCGACCCGGGCGTCAGTTCGGCCGCCAGTCGCAGACGGAACACCGCGCGGACCCTTCCTCGTGGAGCGCACCGCACTCGGGACACTGGAGCTTGTTATAGGACCGCTCCCAGTCGACGATCTCTGTCTCGTGGCCGTGGTCGGAGAGGAACTCGTCGAACACGTCGTCGTCCGAGCTGGGTGCACTACTGGACATGCGTGATATGGTATGCCACACCAGCATATATATCTTTCTGCCGTTCTCGTCGCTGCGAATTTCATCGATAAACGGTCGGTTATTCGGAAAATAACCGACGATGCGAAACTTCCGACGGCACTGGGCTACGAACGACGGCTACGCCCCGCTCACCACGGTTCGTCCTTCAGCCCGAGCGCGTACGCGCCGACGTTCGTGACGACGTGGAGGACGGGCGTCATCACGAGGACGACGGCGAGGACGCGCGGCGTGAACACCGCGAGCGCCCAGTCGGCGTCGACGAGGAAGACGAGTCCCAGCGCGCCGACGACGAAGTCCAGCTGGTCGAGCCCGGGGAACGCGGCGCCGCGCTCGCGCCCGGACCGGCGCTTGAGGAACGAGGCGCCGATGTCGCCGCACATCGCGCCGAACGCGAGCGCGAACGCCGCCGGGAGCGCGAACGTCGGCAGGTCGGCGCCGAGCGCGGCGCCCGCGGGGTCGCTGAGGCGATTGAGCCCGAGCGCGAGCAGGACGCCGACCAGGGTCCCGACCGCGGTGCCGCGCCACGTCTTCCCGTCGCCGAGCAGCCGCGCGCCGCGCCACTCGCGCCCGCCGTCGATGGGGCGTCCGCCGCCGGCCAGCACCGCGGCGTTGTTGGGGACGTACGCCGGGAGCATCGCCCAGAACGCGGTCGCGACGAGCGAACCGATCATGTCCCCACCGGCGGCGCGCGGCGTGTTATAAACCCCGGATCCGTTTCCGTCGCGACGCCCTTTCCCCCTCCTCCCGGTCGCCCTTCCCGACGCGGACTCGCGGTCACGGCCGCCGGGTCGGCAACAGTAAAGTTCGCGCCGACCGGAACCGTACGTATGATCCCCCCGATCGCCCGGCGGTTCGTCGCCGGCGAGAGCGTTCCGGCGGCCCTCGACCACGCCCGCGCCGCGAACGAGGACGGCGTCGCGGTCATCCTGAACCTGCTCGGCGAGCATTACGACGACGTTGCGGGCGCCCGCGCGGACGCGGACGCCTACCTCCAACTGCTCGACGACATCGCCGACAGCGGCCTCGACGCCTGCGTCTCCGTGAAGCCCTCCCAGATCGGGATGGACGTCTCGGTGGACCTGTTCGAGGAGCACTACCGCGAGATCGTCGCGCGCGCCGCCGAGCTCGACGCGTTCGTCTGGTGCGACATGGAGGACGCCGACACCACCGACGCCACCCTCGACGCCTTCGAGTCCATCGCCGCCGACTACCCGTGGAGCGTCGGCCAGTGCGTCCAGTCGAACCTCAGGCGGACCGCGGACGACCTCGGCCGCCTCGTCGACGTCCCGGGCAAGATCCGGCTCGTGAAGGGCGCGTACGACGAGCCGTCGTCGATCGCGTACACGGACAAGGCGCGCGTCGACGAGGCGTACCGCGACGACCTCCGCTTCCTCTTCGAGCGCCGCGACCGGGGGATCGCGGTCGGCAGCCACGACCCCGAGATGATCTCGTTGGCGGACCGGCTCGCGCGCGAGCACGGCGCCGACTACGAGGTCCAGATGCTGATGGGGGTCCGCGAGGACGCGCAGCGCGACCTCGCCGCGCAGGGGGTCGACGTGTACCAGTACGCGCCGTACGGCGACAAGTGGCTCTCGTACTTCTATCGGCGCGTCCGCGAGCGCAAGGAGAACCTGACGTTCGCGGCGCGTGCGGTGCTGGGGCGGTAGTCGGGGCGAATCCGGGCGGGTCGACCGCGGGCCGTCGACGCGTAGAAGCCCCTTTAAGGATTGCCGACACATACCTATCCGATAGATGTCCACGTGGAAACGCGACTTCGCCAGCGGGCTCATCGTGCTGTCGCCGCTCCTCGTTTTACTCTTAGTCCTCCGTTGGATCTACCAGTACATCGCCTCGATCCCGCTCATCGAGGGGCTCCAGCCCGAGGTCATCCCGGCGCCGTTAGAGCCCGTCTCCCGGGTGGTGATCGCGTTCGCGGTGTTCGCGACCGTCGTCCTCGCGGTCGGCTACTTCATGCGGACCACCCTCGGACGCTTAGCGGAGTCGGCGGTGGACGACGCGATAAACCGTATCCCGGCGCTGCGGGTGGTGTACAACGCCTCGAAGCTCGCGATCGAGACGGCCGTCTCCGGCACCGACGAGCTGCAGAGCCCGGTGTACATCGAGACGTGGCCCGGGATCCGGATGACCGCGTTCCGCACCGGGAAGAAGACCCGCGACGGCAAGATCGTCTTATTCATGCCGACCGCGCCGAACATCACCACCGGCTTCGTCATCGAGGTCGAGCCCGAGAAGATCGAGGAGACCGGCGAGACCGTCGAGGAGGGGATGACCCGCGTCCTCTCCGCCGGGTTCGCGGAGTCGGCCCATCAGGTCCCCGTCCACGAGGAGAACCCGGGCGAGGGCGACGGCGCGGACACCGCCGACGGGTTCGGACACGTCCGGACCGACGGGACCCCCGGCGACGGGGAGGGGTCGGCGGCGGAGGGAAGCAGTTCGGCCGAGTGAGGCGATTCGGGGCGTCCGCCCGTGGTCAGACGTCCCGGCTTAGAGGTAGGTGAACCACTCGTCGTGGTCGTCCGTCCGCCGCTCGACCAGGTCGAAGAAGGCCTGCTGGAGCTCCTCGGTGACCGGCCCGCGGGTGCCCGCGCCGATCTCGGTGTCGTCGACCGAGCGGATCGGGGTGACCTCCGCGGCGGAGCCCGTGAAGAACAGCTCGTCGGCGGTGTACAGCTGGCCGCGGGAGATGACCGCCTCGTCGTGGACCTCGTAGCCGCGCTCCTCGGCGAGGGCGATCACGGTGTCGCGGGTGATCCCTTCGAGGATGGACTGGGCGGGCCCGGTGGTGTAGATCTCGCCGTCGTTGACCATGAAGATGTTCTCGCCGGGGCCCTCCGCGACGTTGCCCTCCTTGTTGAGGACGATGGCCTCGACGTAGCCGTTCCGGCGCGCCTCCTCGCCCGCCAGCATGGAGTTGACGTAGAGGCCGGTCGTCTTCACGTTCGTCGGCACCTGCGAGGAGGCGTGTTTCCGCCACGAGGAGACCATCACGTCGACGCCGTCTTCGAGGGCCTCCTCGCCGAGGTACGCGCCCCACGGCCACGCCGCGAGGACGAGGTCGGTCGGGCAGTCCTTCGGGGAGACGCCCAGCGAGTCGTAGCCGTAGTAGGCGATCGGCCGGATGTACGCGGAGTCGAGGTCCTGCCGGTCGAGCAGTTCGAGGGTCGCCTCGGTGATCTCCTCGCGGGAGTGTTCGATGTCCATGTCGTACATCTTCGCGGAGTCGAACAGCCGGTCGAGGTGTTCCTCCCAGCGGAAGATCGCCGGTCCCTGCTCCGTGTCGTAACAGCGGACGCCTTCGAACACGCCGCTCCCGTAGTGGAGCGCGTGGGTCAGAACGTGGGTCGTCGCGTCCTCCCAGTCGAGGAACTCCCCGTTCTTCCAGATCGTGTCGACGTCCATCTCGTCGAATCCCATGGTACGTGGTTGCGGCCGGCGGGCTTAAAACTGTAACAACCGGCCGGGGCTGTCGCGAGGAAGCGAGATCAGACTCCGGTGACGGAGCGACGGCGAACCGCTCCGAAGCTCCAGCCGCTCATTTATAAATAACAGACTGCGGATCGGCGGCAAACACTTCCAAAGCCCCAGTCGCTCGGTTATAAATAGCAGACTGCGGATCGACGGCAAACACTTCCAAAGCCCCAGTCGCTCGGTTATAAATAGCTGACAACGGATCGGCGGAGAATACTTCCAAAGCCCCAGTCGCGAGGACAGCGCACGCTCGCTGCGCGCTTCAGTCGCTCACTTCGTTCGCTCCTTCCAGTGCTTGCGTCGCCTGCGCTGTCCTCACGACTGCCCCTTTGAGTCCCACCCCG